>CAZBUW010000017.1:0-39900 GCA_964495195.1 uncultured Roseburia sp. | reverse complement strand
ACGCTATATGATAATCTTCCAAATCGTGGATGATATTGTTTATGCGGATTATGTATTGGATTGCAGACAGGATTACGGTTGGCTCATAAGGTAACAACAAAATAACAGGAACAGAAATCGTCACTTAACAGTAGGTGGCGATTTTTTTCTTTACTTTCTTTATCGGAAGTCAAATTTGTGCGCTCTGCTTTTCCAGACATTTCCTTTTGAAGAACTTGCATAGCGTAAACCGCAGAATTAACAATACGGACAGTGTTTCCCTCAACAATGAATGTAATGCGATCGCCGCTCGCCACTCCAAGGACTTCACGAATATCTTTTGGAATTGTGACCTGTCCTTTATACGCAGAAGCTATGTGAAAATCGACTGCAAACATTGTATTCGCCACACTTTCCGTTGCCTGAAAGCCCTCTTACACATGAACAGTCGTAAGCGGTAGTACCAGCAAAAAGGTGCAGCCTCCGCCCGGGGTGTCCCTAAGCTCCAGATGTCCACCGGAGAGTCTTGTCAGTTCCATTGCAACGCAAAGTCCAAGTCCAAAGTGATTTTTATCCTTACGGGAAGTATCAAAGCGGTAGAAATATTCAAAAACATGCTCCTTCTGCTCGTCGGGAATTCCGGGACCATGGTCGATAACAGCGCAGGTAAGGGTGCGTTTTTGGACAGACGCCTGTAAAATAAGGGAGCTTTTTGCGGGAGCATAGGCAATTCCATTGTCTAAAAAGATGGAAAGGATATGGGAAATCCGTTCACCGTCGCCATAGATGGCAGGAAGATTGTCCTCCGGCAGCTCTAGCTTCAGGTGAATCTTTTGCACTTTGCAAAGAGGCTCATATCGTTCATAGGTGTTTAAAAGCAAGGTATCCATATCCAGTTTCTCTTTGGAAAGAGACCAGGCATTACTTTTTGAGGAAGCAAGGAGCAGAAGGTCCTGAATCAGTCGCGACATTCTGTGACATTCCTCTTTGATATTAGAAATAAAATGTTCCGTATTTTCTCCGGCAGCACTGATGGCATCGGCAGATGCAGCGATGACCGCAAGGGGAGAACGCAACTCATGAGAAGCAGCGGCGATAAAAGCATGCTGCTTTTCTTCGTTGATACGAATCGGTTCTAAGGACTTACCTACAAACTTCCAGTTGGCAAATAACAGACAGAGAATCCCCAGAAGGTCAGCAAGTAAGAACAGAAGTTCCTGATAGAAGATCCGTCGATGAACGGAGGTAATATCCCGAAGCAGTATCAGGGAAAAATAGCTGTTCTTGGCAGAAAAGACCATAACGGTTCCCTGATAGGTATCGTGATGCTCTCCCTCAATGGTAAACAGAGAACTTTTCTCAAGGGAAGTGGAAACCGGAGGAATATGAGAGTCTACGGATTCTTCCAAGGCTTTTTGTCTTGCGCGCTCCACCAGGATGGAGCGGTCCGTAGCGCTGGTAGAAGAACCGGAATACAACAGCGCCCGATTATTTTCTTCAATATGGATAATCAGTCCGTTGTCCTGCTCCATGGAGGCAAGCCAACTCTGGCTGATTCTGGAATCGTATTGCAGCTTGTTGGCAATGGTCATCAGCTGGTTGGTGAACAGGGATTCCTGTTGATGGTTGTCGGACTGGCTGGTGATAATGGCAAGGGAAATAACGACGGTTGTCAGAATCAGTCCGGTGATAAGGGTGTATAGCAAGGTTAATTTTTTTCTTAATTGCAGCAGCATATGAGCCTCCTAATTGTGTTCCAGGCGGTAACCCACACCGTGGACAGTCTTTAAGACCGTATTGCTTTTTAAGGTTTTCAGACGTTTGCGTAAAAAGTGGATATAGTTGTCGAGATTACCGTCCTCCACGGTACAATCTGCGCCCCACACATGACTTAACAGCAATTCACGGGAAAGGGTTTTCTGTGGATTTTTCAAAAAATATTCAAAAAGAGCAGCTTCTTTCTTAGAAAGTGTCAGTTCCGTACCGCTGCAGCTTATGGTATATTGCTCCAAATCCAAAGATAAGTCGAGGAAGGTAAGTTTGCTGGTATCTGCAAGCTGTGGCGGGCGTCTGGTCAGAGCGCGGATTCTTGCCAGCAGCTCTTTTACATCATAAGGCTTTACAATATAGTCGTCTGCACCGCAGTCGAGTCCCTCGATACGGTCTTCAATCTGATCCATGGCAGTGGCAAGAATGACCGGAGCCTGAATCTGATTCTGGCGTATCATTTTAAGAATGGTAAGTCCGTCGATACCGGGAAGCATCCGGTCTAACAGAATCAAGTCTGCATTCTTCTGCATAATGTAGTAGGGTGCATCGGTGCCGTTCGTGCACAGGTCCACGTCATAGCCGGCATCGGTAAGCTGTGCGCGCAGGGCGTCACAGAGAGACAGATCGTCTTCTATCATTAATATTCGCATAGCGTAAAAATATCGTAACAGTTCAGCCCACGCCCATTCGCAAAACGCAGCTGCGCTGCTTTTCCGCCGCTGTGCGGCTGCTTTTGCTCATAGACGGGCGTTCAGCTCATAGCAGGTTCCCCGTGCTCATTCATGCAAGCATGATTCACACAGAGAATCTGCTATGGCTGAACTGTTACAAAAAATCCTTTCATATTTTTATAGTTATAGGCAATTGCGAAACTCTTGATTTCTAATGAGAAGTTGTGCAATATAGGCATATCAGCGCAGGGTACTTTGGAGCCGTCGGTACTTAAGTGCCGTATTCTGGCACCTTATGTACCGCTACGAGCGACAAGTAGCAAACGCGTGCCCTGCGGGATATTGTCTATATTGCGCAATGGGCAATAAAAAAACGAGTTTCGCAATTGCCTATTCTATAGGTAGTATAGCAGAAAAATCTCTAAAAAATCTTTATAAATCTCTAAAATCCTTAAAAGTTTTTTAGAGATTTTTTTGGTAGGATGGTAGCAGAACAGGAAGGAGGATATGGCAAGATGAAATGGAAAAAAATGATAGCGATAACGTTAAGCCTTTGTATGACTGCAGGACTGTTAAGCGGCTGCAGTGGAAAGGAGGGGGAGAATAAAGAGAAGGAATCCGAAGGGAAAGAAAATGCCACCGGAAAATATGTGGAGGAGAATGTAGAACTTCCGCTAGAACAAAATGAAACGATAGTTTCTCTGTTAAAAAATGCCAATGGGGAATTAGAGGTCTACACGGATAAGGAAGAAAGCGGAGATTATTTCAAATACACTTCTGCGGATGGAAAGGAATGGAAGAAGGAAGATGCTTCCTGGATGGCGCAGATTCCGGATGGGACAGTGGTAAGTATTGCGGCTGGAGCGGATGGCAATAGTTATGCGGTTGTCGCAGACGGGGAATCAAAAATGCATCTGTTAAAGCAGACAGGTGCGGAAACAGCAGAGGAAATCAGTATACCGGAACTGAATGAGGCGGACAATGACCCTGGTACAAAATATTATAGTTTCGGAACAGAACTGTATGTGATGGGAAACGGAAATATTGTTCTGGCAGGAGAAGACGATGTGAATGCATATAACCCTGAGAGCGGGGAACTGTTACATACCTTCCCGTATACGAAGTCGTCTACGGATGCAGCAAATCCTGTCAGCGTCAATGGGGAAAATATGGCAATCCCAAGTAAGGACAATACAGGCTTTACGGTTTGGAATGTAGAGCAGGAGACAGAAGAGGGATCTACCGTCTACGGTTCCGATGTGCGGAGCGGAAAAATCATTTTGGAAGATAACAATGAGATTTATTTTCTCAATGCAGAGGGAATCCATCATATGAATCCTGACGGAACGCTGGTGGAGACGCTGGCAGATGGAAGTTCCATGATGATGGGAACGCCAAGTGCCTGGATTTGGGGATTTACGAAGGGAATAGCAGAGGATTTTTATGCATTGTATGAGGTAAATCAGTCCATGGTATTAAAGCATTACTACTATGATGAAAATGCTAAGACAACGCAGGATAAAAAATTAAGCATTTATAGTCTGGAAGAAAACGATACGATACGTCAGGCAGTCAGCGTATTTAATCAGCAGCATCCGGACGTTGAGGTATCTTATAAGACCGGAGAATCGGATGCTTCTACTACCCGGGCAGATAAGATTCGCGTATTGAATACGGAACTGCTCAATAAGAGCGGTGCAGATGTACTGGCATTGGATGACCTTCCGGTAGATTCTTTTATCGAAAAGGGCGTATTAAAGGATATTTCAAATGTAATCAATCCATTGATTGAGAATGGAACCTTACAGAAGAATATTGCGGAGTGTTATCAGGAAAAAGACGGTAAGATATATGGTATGCCGGTAAAATATGGAGTTCCGGTGCTTATGGGAAATCAGGAAATGATAGACGCTATGGGCAGTCTGGATGCATTGGAAGGTTGGCTGGATACCCATGAGGGACAGAAAATCATAACACAGGCAAGCTATGGGGAACTGACGAGATTTTTTGTAAATATGTATTATGACGAGTTGTTTGACAAAGACGGAAAGCTAAAGGAGGATAAACTGAAACAGTGCATATCCTGTGCAAAAAGAATTGGAGAAC
This sequence comes from uncultured Roseburia sp., assembly GCA_964495195.1. Classification (GTDB taxonomy): domain Bacteria; phylum Bacillota; class Clostridia; order Lachnospirales; family Lachnospiraceae; genus Roseburia. The sequence continues at coordinate 35,374 of CAZBUW010000017.1, read as the reverse complement.
TCGATGGCGCGGAAATGGAAAAGAACTATATAAATGACGAAACAGGAGAAAAGTTAGAAGATATAGATGGTGTACATCTTTCTGATTGGAAAGCGGGAAGTGAGATTGGTCTGATAGAGGAACCGCAGGTGTCTTCATCAGAATTATTAAGTACATACGATATGATGGTACCATTCAAATTTATGAGGGAAAATAATCTTCCGCTGTATTTTTCGAAAGATACCTTTGTACCTTACGGTGTCGTTGGAATTAACAGTGCTTCTGAGAATGTAGAACTGGCAGAGGAATTTTTAAAAGTATTATTCTCGGACGAAGTGCAAAATTACAATTTGATGGATGGGTTTCCGGTAAATCAGAATGCGGCAGCACAGTTGAAGGAACAGGGATTAGATAGTCAAGATGCCGGTGATGACGGTGCGTCAATCAGCATTGTACAGGTAGGCGGAGATGACGAGGGAAATACTTATGATTTTGTCATGCCGTTAAAATCAGAGATTGAAGATTTTGTGAAAAGAACGGAAGAATTAAAACAGCCGGCAAAAGCGGACTGTGTATTACAGGAAATGATAATGGAAGAGGCGAAGGCATACTATGAAGGCAGTCAGGAATTGGAACAGACCATTCAGGCAATTAAAGCAAAAGTGGATACCTACCGCTCGGAGTAGAAAGATACCAAAGTGGGTGCCGGGACTGTTGTTCCTGGCGCCCAGCCTTCTTGGAGTATGCATTTTTGTTCTGATTCCCTTTGTTGATGTAGTAAGACGTTCTTTTCTGGATGCGATGGGAAATGAATTTGCAGGAATCAGGAATTATGAAAATGTTCTGTGCAACGAGGCATTTCGATTGGCGGCAGGAAATACCATAAAGTTTATTCTGGTGTGTATTCCACTGCTATTATTGATTTCATTGCTATGCGCGTTGCTGATTCATGGGTTAAGGGTCTATCAGGAATTTTTTAAGACAACATTTTTATTTCCAATGGCAATTCCGGTAGCATCGGTGGTGCTGTTGTGGCGGTTGTTTTTAGACCGCAATGGATTTTTCAATGAAGGCATAAAGCTCTTTGGTCTGTCAAAGGTGGATTGGATGAACAGTGAAAGCGCCTTTGGAGTATTGGTATTTACTTATCTGTGGAAAAATGTAGGATATGACATGATTCTGTGGCTTGCCGGACTTGCTGCAATTCCAAAGGAGCGGTATGAAGCGGCAAGCGTAGACGGTGCTGGAAGATGGCAGAGATTTCGCTATGTGACTTTGCCGGGACTGCGCTCTTCGGTCTTTGTAATCGGAATTCTATCACTGGTAAATTGCTTTAAGGTATTCAGGGAGGCATATTTGATTGCCGGGGACTATCCGCACGAAAGTATCTATATGATGCAGCATTTGTTCAATAACTGGTTTGTCAGTCTGGACATTCAGAAAATGACGGCGGCATCGGTGATGATGGCATCTGTGATGTTAGGTATGATGTCTCTGGTGTGGTACCGCAATGAAAGGAGCCGGGAATAGAAAAATGGCGAAGAAGAAAATCAAAATTGCAACGGTTGCAGTGTTAATGCTGTTGGCATTTCTGGTCTGGTTTCCGGTGCTGCTACTTCTTATCTGCTCTTTTTATGGAGAGCAGGAAATCATAGACTGCTTTGGAGGTGTACTTCTTTTAAATGGAGATACGATAAGACTTCATGTATTGCCGTCTTATCCTACATTAAAAGGATATGTGGAGCTGTTGTTAGATTCACCGGGGTTTTTCGTCATGTTCTGGAATTCCTGCAAACAGGTATTTCCGATTCTGATCGGGCAGGTACTTGTCGGTGTTCCGGCGGCTTGGGCGTTCGCGCATTTTACGTTTCCGGGGAAAAAGGCACTGTTTCATTTGTATATGCTGCTTATGATTCTTCCCTTTCAGGTTACGATGGTATCAAGTTATCTGGTATTAAGTAAAATGCAGTTATTAGATACACATGGAGCTGTGATATTGCCGGGAATCTTTGCTACCTTCCCTGTATTCATTATTACCAAGTCCTTTCGGGGAATTCCAACCCCTCTTTTAGAGGCGGCGGCAATAGACGGAGCGGGGGAGTTTTGTCTTTTTTGGTATGTGGCAGTCCCATTGGCAAAACCGGGTATTCTATCTGCTGTGATCTTAAGTTTTTTGGAATACTGGAATACCATAGAACAGCCTATGACATTTATAAAAACACAGGCGAAGTGGCCTTTGTCCCTGTATCTGCCGAATATCACTACAGATAAAATGGGGGTGTCCTTTTGTGCATCGGTTATTATGATGCTTCCGGCAGTATTGTTGTTTTTATGGGGACAGAGTTATCTGGAGCAGGGAATTGCTGCATCTGGATTAAAAGAGTAATAGCGAGGAAATAAGAATGGAAAAAAGCAGAAAAAAGTTATATGGAAAAATATTGCTGATATTTTTTCTTGTGATAGCGGTATGTACCATAATATCGAGGGCCGCAGATTCTATGACGATACCAAAGGTGACGGTACAGCGGGCGGAAAGCGGCAGAATTTCCTACCGCCTGAATGGAGGTGGAATCATAGAGACTGCCACAAAAAGCACTCATCTTTTGCCGGCGGGATTTCTGGTAGAATCCTGTCTGGAGGATGGAGCCAGTGTAGAAGTGGGAGATGTACTGATTCAGTTTCAGAAGGAACAGTTGGAAAACCGCAGAGAGGAATTAGAAACAGCATTAGAACAGGCAAAACTTCAATTGGAACAGGCGAAACTGGGGGCGAAAGAGGATGCCTGGATACCGGCAGAGGAGGAAGCACAAAAGGCACAAGCTCTGGCACAGGCAGAGTATGATCAGGCAGCAGCGCAAAAGCAGCAGGTTCAGGAACAGTATAATCAGGACGTGGCAGCTTTATTGCCGGAAGCGGAAGATTATGAAGCGAGGAAAGCAGAGTTAGATGCGGCATTTGATACGGAGCTTGCAGAAGCACAGGGGCGCCTGGATGCGGCGGCTTTGGGACTGTCTCAGGCGCAGCAGGCGGTGGAGTCAGCAAAGAAAAGTGATGATGTGACCCGCCAGAACAATGCGAAGGCGAAAGAGGCAGTAGGATATACGGTAGACAGTGCCCAGATGGAAGTAGATACGGCAGAAAAAAATCTGCAGGAGGCAGAGGAGCTGATTGTACAAGATGGAAAAATCTGTGCAGAAGAAAAGGGAATTTTTCAAAATACAGCAGTGGCAGCAGGAAGCGTAACAACTGGAAGTGAGTTTATCAGTATTGGCACCGGAGGTTTGACATTTACCGCAGAGGTTCCGAAGGAAGCAAGGGAAAAGCTGGCAGAGGGAGATACGATTTCCATAAAAATACCGGGGCAGCAGGAAATAGAGACTGCAATCACCCAGATAATCTCAGCGGAAAAGCAGGAGGAAGGCACACAGGAGGAGGCGGTATTTTTGAAAGCAGCGCTTCCGGAGGATACGGAAATTTCCGCAGGTTATGCTTCGTTTTTGGTTTCAAAGGATTCCGAGGAGGAGTATCAGAGCATTCTTCCACTTACCGCAATTCGTCAGGACAGCCACGGGTATTATTGTCTGGGTATCCGTACGACAGATTCTATTCTGGGAGAAGAAGTAAGGGCAGAGAGAATCAATATTACGCTTTTAAATCAGGATGATACACAGGCAGCGGTAGAAGGTGCAATTCAGTCAGATACAAAGATTATTGTCACTAGTGAAAAAGATGTGCTTGCAGGAGACAGGGTGAGGATAGAAGAATGAGAAAAAGAATAGAATATGGAATTTTGTTCTGTGTGATGTGTCTTACACTGTTTTTTCTTATCTATCAATGGAGAGAGCTTCATCAATTTTCTAAACAGATAGGACTGCGCTATGAAGCAGGAACTCTGTCAGGGGAACAAATAGAGCAATATAATAAGGGGCAGATAGAAAATGCAAAGAAGACAGAAAGCACGCGTCAGATAGAGATTACTGCATGGAAGATGGAAAAGGAGCAGGAAGTCAGTTGGAAAGAGACAGGACAGCAGACAAAGGGAACCGTTATAACGGTGTATGGCGATATGGCGCGTGTACTCCCTTTTTCCATGAAATATGGCGGATTTACCTTTCATGAGGATACTGCTGGTTGTGTGGTAAGCCGTAGGCTTGCATGGAAGCTATTTGGTGCAGAAGATGTAGTGGGAAATGCGGTGCAGTATGAGGGGAGAGAGTTTTTGATTCGCGGTGTGCTGGATATGGAAGAATCGGTACTTGCAATCTATCAGACAAAAAAACAGGAAGCAATGCCCTATGTGGAGGTGTGGGCGGAGAAGGAATCTCCCGCTGCACGATTGGAACAGATAAAAAGCGGTCTTGGAATTTCAGGAGCATCTTATGAATTTGCCGGGAGTTTTTATTGCTCGATTGCGAGGATTTTGCTGTCTCTGCCCTTTTGGATGGTGTTTTTTTATCTGTGCAGATGCTTTTTTCAGTGGTGTAATAAATTGGAGGGAGCACCTGCGGAAAGATACCGGAGATGGTATCGCATAGCCGGAAAAGTGGTAATGTTTCTTGGTATTGTAATCGGAATCCGCCTTAGTATTTCCTTTACCCGCGATTTCATTCCGGTTCAGTGGTCGGACTTTAGCTTCTGGAGCGAAAAGTGGCAGGAAATCATAGAGGGAATTCAGGGGAGAGGACAGTTCCCGGGGATTTATTGGGAGCAGGAAGTGATTGGAAGAGTGAAATGGATTGCAGGGGGAGCAGCAGCGCTTATAGTGATTTTTGTGATTGTAGAATGGAAATCCAGTTTTGTTATATGCTCAACAAGGAATCGGTTTTAGTATCGAAGAAATATTATAACCTTGATGTTTCCTTTTGTGCTGATTTGCATTATAATATTAGATAAGGTATTTGCACGGATAAGGGAGGAATTTTGACAATGACGAGAGAGGAAGCGTGGAGTTTATTAACGGAGTTTAATCAGGATGATTTTCATCTGCAGCATGGACAAATTGTAGAGCAGACTATGATGTATTTTGCCGATAAATTAGGCTATGGAGACGAAAAGGAATTCTGGGGGATTGTAGGATTATTGCATGATTTGGATTTTGAACAGTATCCGGAGCAGCATTGTATTAAAAGTCAGGAAATAATGAGAGAGCGCGGCATTGATGAGCGCATTATTCACGCAACAGCCAGTCATGGATATGGAATTACCGTAGACATTGTGCCGGAGCATGAGATGGAGAAAGTATTGTATGCTGTTGATGAGTTGACTGGACTTATTGGGGCGGTTGTGTTGATGCGTCCGTCAAAAAGCGTACAGGATCTGGAACTTAAATCTGTAAAAAAGAAGTTCAAGGCAAAAGGGTTTGCGGCAGGCTGCGACAGGGAAGTAATTCAGCGAGGAGCAGATATGCTGGGATGGTCATTGGATGAGTTGATTGTGCAGACGATAGAGGCACTGAAAACATTTCAGCTTTAGGTTCAGCCCGCGCCATTCGCAAAGCCGCACCCGCGGTGCTTTTTATTTATTGTGAATTACTTGAATACGCAAAAATTTGTGCTATTATAATATTGAGTAGTGTTGTATCCGGTGACAGTGACAGCGTTTTTTATAGTGCAAATTTTGAAAGGAAGTGTGCATATGAATAGTGATAAAAAAATCAGGCAGGCAGTTCTCATTGCCGGGCTGCCTGTTGGGGCGGCATTTGTTATTTTTTTCATTTTAATCAGACTGGTGGAAAATGGGGTTTTATCCTCCACAGCAGCTATAATTGCAGCTCTTATTTTCTGCGCAGTTCTTTTTGGACTTGGCGTGAAGCTGCTGAAGGGCACGATGGATTATTTCTCAAATATATCGGAGAATATTAAGCACATGGAGGATGGCTCTTCAGTAAGAGAACTTAGATATCATATAAAAAACGAAGCAGCAAGAGATATGATTTCAAAAGTTCAGAAGATGGTGGTTGATTTTGCTAATGTCGTAAAAGGGGTTAAGAGTACTTCAGCTCAGCTTGGTGAAGTGGTCAACGATTTTCAGAGTTCATTTGAGGAAATGTCAGTCATGTCAAAGAACATACACAGAGAGGTGGAACATATTTCGGCAAATGCAGGGCAGCAGGCGCAGATGACAGAGGAATTTATAGAAAAGATTGGTCACATGGGAGATTCGATTGATACTATAGCAAGCCAGATAGATGAATTGACTGTAAGCGCGGTCAATATGAAGCAGTGTAATGCGGATGCGGATGAGATAATGCAGGACTTGGTTCGGATTAGCAATGAGAACGGAGTGGCAGTCGAAAATATAAATACTCAGACTGAAGTGACGAATCAGTCGGTGCAGGAAATCATGGAGGCTGTCGACATAATTACCAGCATTGCAGGACAAACGAAGTTATTGGCATTAAATGCCAGTATTGAAGCTGCAAGGGCAGGAGAGCAGGGAAAAGGATTTGCGGTAGTAGCCGAAGAAATTGGACAGCTTGCACTCCAATCAAAGAATTCATCCGAACGGATAGCGTCAATTGTAAACGAGCTGATTGCAAATTCAAATGAGAGTGTAAATGTCACGAAAAAGCTGGGGGAAGCATTTAATGTACAGAAAGATAAGATTCAGGAAACTGAGGAAATCTTTAAAGCATTAAATTCGGAAATATCTAAAGTTGAAAGCGAAATCGGGCAGATAGACCAGAAAGCTGACATTGCAAAGGAACATGGAGACAGTATACATAATCAGATTGGAGCTTTAAAAAATACTGTTGACAGTAATACCACAAGTGTTGAGAATACGGTTTCGGAACTTGATGGATTTGAGAAAATAGTTGACAAGTGTGTTCAGTCGACTATGACAATAAGCAAAGTATCTAATGAACTTGTGGGATATATTTCAGATATAAGTGACAAAACAGCACAGATAAAAAAATGAAAGAGTTAACAGGTCTGTATAGGTCTGCAAGGTGCCGCCTTAAGTGTGGAGGTGTTCGTTGACGCTTGAAATTGGCTATGATAAAATTAGTGCGAAAAATCAGGAGTTAGGAGAATAAGTAAGATGGGTAGGGTAGTAGCCATTGGCGGCGGAGAACTGGATACCACGGAAGAATTGAACAAGTATGCAATCAGTTTGTCGGGAATGAAAGCTCCAAAGTTATTGTTTCTCGGAACAGCAAGTAATGATGCTGCCGGATATATCAATGGTATCCATAGCACATTTGAAAAAATGAGTTGTGAAGTCAGGGAGCTATCATTGACAGCGATGACGTATACAGAAAAGCAGATAGATGATTTGCTGGACTGGGCGGATATTATTTATGTTGGCGGCGGAGATACGAAAAGTATGATGGAAATTTGGAGACAACATAAGCTGGACAAGAAGTTGTTGGATATTTATGAGAATGACAAGGCAGTTTTAATGGGACTTAGTGCCGGAGCTATCTGTTGGTTCAATTGTGGTCATAGCGACAGTGAGTCCTGCTCAGAAAAAGCAGATTGGAATTACACATTTTTGGATGGAATGCTTGACATATATCATTATGCTCTTTGCCCGCATTACAATGAAGAGGGAAGGGACAGCTTTGATTTTATGCTAAAGGATAAAAATATTGTGGGACTCGCATTGGAGAATGAGACAGCTTTTGCAGACAACAATGGAGAAATTTCATTTATAAGATCGAGAGCCGGGGCTTGTGCGTACTGGATAGAATATGAAGATGGTGTGATAAAAAAGGAGCAAGTCACATTCAGATAGTTTTTGTAGAAAGGAACACAGATGGAAACAGAGAAAAAAATGTCATGCTGGAAAAAAGCGGCTCTCGTTATATTTATAATTGTAGTCGTGATAGCCGGGGCGTTTGGCATCTATGTATCGCAGTATTATCATGCGACGGATATCACATTTGCCGAGGAGGAACAGATCAACAAGGCAGAGTATGAGGATTATATCGTCTACGGAAACACGGAGGAGGAAACCGCATTTCTCTTTTATCCGGGTGGAAAAGTGGAGGCGGAGGCCTACGAGCCAATCCTCTGTGAGATTGTGAAATCCGGCGGCTGTGCAATCCTTGTCAGGATGCCGTTTCATCTGGCGGTTCTTGACGCCAACGCGGCGGAGGACGTCATGAAGAATTTCCCGCAGATTAAGCATTGGTATATAGGAGGGCACTCCTTAGGTGGTGCGATGGCAGCAAATTATGCGGCGCAGCATGCCGGGGAATTTGAGGGATTGATTCTGTTTGCAGCCTATCCGACGAAGGAGATTCCGCCCGATATGTTCGTGCTGTCCCTCTACGGCAGCGAGGATAAAGTCTTAAATATGGAAAAATATTTGGCGTCGAAAGAACTGGCTCCCGACATGTTCGAGGTGGTCATCGAAGGCGGGAACCACGCGCAGTTTGGAAATTACGGCGAGCAGAAGGGGGATGGCACTGCGACAATCTCTGCTCTGGAACAGTGGGAAACGGCAGCGTCGTATGTTGTCTCATTTATTCAGCAGAATCAGTAAAAATAGGATTGAATATTTCTGGAAAAAATGATATAACTATAACGTAGTTTTTGGGAGGAAGCCTGATTTATTAATCAGGCTTCTAAATATGCTTAGAAAAATAACGTATACAAATGAGATACAAGAAGGAGAAATGTGATGAAAAAAATTGAAGATTATGTAAGAACAATACCGGATTTTCCGGAGCCGGGCATTATGTTCCGCGATGTGACAAGCGTCATTCAGGACCCGGAGGGCTTGAAGCTCGCCATCGACTCCATGATTAAACTGTTAGACGGTGTCGACTTCGATGTCATCGTAGGTGCTGAATCGAGAGGATTTATCTTTGGAGCGCCAATCGCATACGCGCTCGGAAAATCTTTTGTACTTGCCCGCAAAAAGGGCAAGCTTCCATGCGAGACTGTATCGATGGACTATGACCTCGAGTACGGCAGTGCGACAATCGAGATGCACAAGGATGCCATCAAACCGGGACAGAAAGTTGTTGTCGTGGACGATTTGATTGCGACAGGCGGGACCATCGAAGCGAGCTGCAAGCTGGTAGAGCTGCTCGGCGGTGAGGTTGTAAAAGTTCTTTTTCTGATGGAGCTTGCCGGATTGAAGGGAAGAGAGAGACTTGCCAGATACGATGTGGCATCAGTCATTACATACGAAGGAAAATAGAATAGAAAAGCATAATAAATAAGGCGGAAGAGAGACGAGAATTGATATGTTAGAAAAATTGTTCAAACTGAAAGAGAATCATACCAATGTGAAAACGGAAGTGTTTGCCGGAATTACGACTTTTATGACAATGGCTTACATTTTAGCGGTGAATCCGACGATGCTTTCGGCATCCGGAATGGACAAGAATGCAGTGCTGATTGCAACGGCATTGGCATCCTTTATCGGAACTTTAGTGATGGCGCTGCTGGCAAATTACCCTTTTGCGTTAGCGCCGGGAATGGGGCTCAATGCGTATTTTGCATACACAGTCTGCGGAGCGATGGGATACTCCTGGAAAATTGCCCTGATGGCGGTTTTTGCGGAGGGAATCATCTTTATCATCCTGTCACTGACGAATGTGCGCGAGGCAATTTTTAATGCAATTCCGAATACGTTAAAAAAAGGTGTCAGCGCCGGAATCGGTCTTTTTATCGCATTTATCGGGCTGCAGGGAGCACACCTTGTCGTGGCAAATTCCTCCACGTTAGTCAGCTACGTTGATTTTGTGGGAAACTGGCATACGATGGGAATCTGTGCCGTGCTGTCTCTGGTTGGTCTTTTTGTGACAGCAATTCTTTATATCAAAAACGTGAAGGGTTCCATTTTTTTCGGAATCATTATCACCTGGGTGTTAGGAATGCTGATGCAGGCCTGTGGAGTCTATGTGCCGGACGCGGAGGCGGGATTCTATTCTCTGTATCCTGCGTGGGGATTTACCGATTTAACCGCAATCAAAGAGACATTCGGACAGTGCTTCACCGCAGATTTTTCGAATGTGCATGTGTTTGATTTTATCGTTATTCTCTTATCATTTTTGTTCGTCGATATGTTCGATACGCTCGGAACCTTGATCGGTGTGGCGAACAAGGCGCAGATGCTTGATGAGAACGGAAAACTTCCTAGAATCAAACAGGCACTGCTGGCAGATGCGGTGGCAACTTCCGCCGGAGCCGTTCTGGGTACTTCGACAACCACTACATTTGTAGAGAGCTCTTCCGGTGTGGCGGAGGGAGCGAGAACGGGTCTGGCATCCGTTGTGACGGGATTGTTGTTCCTGCTTGCAATTTTCTTCTCCCCAATCTTCTGTGCGATTCCGGGATTTGCAACAGCACCGGCGTTGATTTTTGTGGGATTTTTGATGATTTCTGCCATTGTTGATATTGATTTTAACGATTTGACGGAGGCTGTGCCGGCTTATCTCTGCCTTCTGGCAATGCCGCTGATGTACAGCATCTCCGAGGGAATCGCAATCGGCATTATCTCTTATGTTGTCATCAACCTTGCGACAGGAAAAGCAAAGAAGATTACACCGCTGATGTATGTGCTCGCTGTCTTATTTGTCTGCAAATACATTTTCTTATAAGAGGAAAGCGCTTGGACGTATCTTTGAAAGGTACGTCCTTTTTTTGCATAATTTGACTAAAAAATACCCGAATCACGGATTGGAAATTGACAAAATGATACATGTCATTTAAAATTTTAATAAGTGTATGCTGTTGAAGGATATCTATTAAGGAGCGGATAATATGGGTAGATTAAAGATTCGAACAAAAATGATAATTCTGATGTTTTTGATTGTGGCACTTGCCGTGACGACAATCTTAACGGCAGGTCCATCCATGCAAAAGGTGGCAGCGGTGGCAGCTGCAGCGGGGGACGCTGCGGCAATTGAGAAAGCGGTGAACGGCCAGCTGGTGAACATCGCAGTCAATATGGTTCTTCTGCTGCTGATTATCGGTGCAATCTGTATCTCGATTACCTGGGATATCATACATTGGCTCAATGTGGCTTCTGCCTGTGCGGAGGACATGGCAGAGGGCGATGTGTCTAAGGAGATTCCGAAAAAGTTAGTCTCGCGCAAGGACAGTATCGGAGATCTCGCAAGAAGTTTTGAGAAGATTCAGTGCAATATGCAGGGGTTGCTCGGCTCCATCAAGGAGGAGGCTGCCTCTCTGGAGGATATTGTGCGCAATGCGGAGTACAGCATGGAGTATATCAACCTCGACATAGAGGGCGTGTCCGATGCAACGAAGACGCTGGCGGACGGGATGGAGATGACGGCGAACTCTTCGCAGGAGGTTACTGTTACCGCCCAGGAGATTGAGACGGTTGCGAAGAATATAGCAATCCACGCGCAGGAGGGCGCAGAGCGCGTCGTACAGATTCATGAGCGTGCCAATAATGCATTGGCTAAGACAGATGAGACACGAGAGAATATTTACCGTGTCCATGGACAGATTGAAAAGAGCCTGAGTCAGGCGCTAAAAGATGCGGAAGTCGTATCCCAGATTGAAGTGTTGGCGGAGGCAATCCGCGGAATTACCTCCCAGACGAATCTTTTGTCGCTGAATGCATCCATAGAGGCAGCGAGGGCGGGGGAGGCCGGAAAAGGTTTTGCGGTGGTCGCAGATGAAATCAGGGCGCTTGCGGAGGAATCGGCAAGCACGGTCGACCATATTCAGGAAGTGACGGAGAGCGTGACGGGAGCGGTCAAAAATTTAGCGGACGATGCGTCTTCCCTCTTAAAGTTCGTTGCGGAGGACGTGACGCAGAGCCTGAATTTCTTCGAGGAGACGGCATCTTACTACAAGGATGACGCGGAGTATGTGGACAGTCTGGTGACAGATTTCAGCGCAACCTCGGAGGAGCTGCTCGCTTCCATCGACGGAGTTTTAGAGGCAATCAACAGTGTCAGCATCGCATCGACCGAGGGAGCGGAGGGAACGACAGACATTTCCGATAAGATTCAGGCGGTGTCGAACCACGCAATCGAGGTGGCAAATATCGTAAAGAGAGCGGGGGAGTCGTCCTGCTCGCTGGATAAAAATGTAAAACAATTCCGCGTCTGATTGAAAATGATAGAATTGTATTAGTTAAGCATCCTATTTTACAAGAAAAACAACCCCATATCATACTAAAATGACATTATCGAAATAGCAAAGGAGATGGATTCCGGTATGAATATGGGGTTGTTTGCGCATCGCGCAGCATTGAATGAATGTTATGCTTTGGATGAAAAGAGACTCAGAGTGATACTTCGCACGGGGTATGATGTGAAGCGGGTTGTCTTAAATTATGGGGACCCTTTTTCTGCGGGCATTATGGGAGGCGCAGAGAAGTGGAGCGGAGAGCAGATTGAGATGGAGGAGTGGAAGGAACTGGAATGTCAGAAACTCTGGTCTGTTGTAGTTGAACCAAAGTACCGCCGCTGCAAATACTTTTTTGAACTGTCCGATGGGGAGGAGACGCTCTACTATTTTGAAGACGGGTGTTATACGAAGGAGCGCATGGAGATTCCGGGCAGAAAAGAGCAGTGTTTTTTCTTCCCGTGGATGAATCCTTCCGATATTGCACAGACGCCGGACTGGGTGGCCGATACTGTCTGGTATCAGATTTTTCCCGACCGCTTCTGCAACGGAGACCACACACTGGACCCTGCGTATGTGAAACCGTGGAAATGTGAGAAAACATCCTACTGGGACGTTTATGGCGGCGATCTGCGAGGGATTCGCGAAAAGATACCATATCTGAAAGAACTTGGTATCACCGGAATTTATCTGACGCCAATTTTTCAGGCAGATTCTAACCACAAATACAACACGACCGATTATAAGGTGATTGATCCTGCCTTCGGGGACGAGGAGGAGTTAAAAGCGCTTGTACAAACAGCGCATGACGCCGGAATCCGCATTATGCTCGATGCAGTTTTCAACCACTGCGGCAGAGCGTTTGCACCCTGGCAGGATGTGGTCGAGCATGGAAGGGAATCAAAGTATTTTGACTGGTTCTTTGTCAATCAGTTCCCGTTTGACAAGAGGGAGCACAATACCCGGGATGGAAAATTTTTCTCATTCGCCTTCACAGCGGATATGCCGAAACTGAACACGAACAATCCCGGGGTGATTGCATATTTTAAAGATGTTTGTAGTTATTGGCTGCGGGAGTGGAAGATAGACGGAATCCGATTTGACGTGGGAAATGAAGTGTCACATACTTTTTTGAAGGAATTGCGGAAATGTTTAAAAGAGATTCGACCGGATGTGTATCTGCTGGGGGAAATCTGGCATGACTCCATCTCGTGGCTGCAGGGCGATGAATATGACTCTGTGATGAATTATCCGCTCGGTCAGAGTCTCAACGATTTTTTCGTCGACGAGGCGAGGACGGCAAAAAATTTTGAACACAGTATGAACCGCTGCTACTCTCTTTACATGGAGCAGACCAACCGGGTGCTTTTTAACCTGCTAGATTCCCATGACACGGAACGGCTGCGCTACCGGGTGAAAAATATGGGACAGTTTTATCAACAGCTGGCGGTGCTTTTTACCATGGAGGGAAGTCCGTGCATCTACTATGGCACGGAGATTGCGTTAGACGGCGCCCACGACCCGGATTGCAGACGGTGTATGCCGTGGGATGAGATGGAGAACGGCGCTTATCAAAATGAGATGGAGATGGTCAGGTCGCTGATTGCAATCCGGAAAAAATATGCTGCCGCAAGGAGCGGAGGCATCCGATGGTTCTGCGGGGAGGACCGCATCGTCCGCTATCGAAAAGAAGTGCCGGGAGAGCCGTCCATCGAGGTCATGCTGAACGCGTCGAAGGGGACGATTGCGCTGCCGGAAGCGCAAGCACAGGCGGGCGAAATCTTGTTTTCCTACGGCTGCAGCGCGGGAAAAATGGAAGCGGACGGGGTATGGATACGCAAAATGTGACCTAAGGTGAATTTTGCCCGAAATCGAGCGTAAACGGATTTGATTTGTCAAAAAAATTGGATTAGAATAGATTTAAAGAAAATTCTTATGTGATTTAGGAGATGGCATATGGAAAAAAAGGGAACCATTCTAATCGTGGATGATGAAAAAGTGAATCGCATGATTATGCGGCGGATCTTAGGTGATACGTATGACATTCTGGAAGCTTCTAACGGCAATGACGCATTTGAAATTTTTGAGAAACAGTACGGCTATATTCTGGCAGTCGTATTAGATGTTGTGATGCCTTGTGGAAGCGGGATTGATTTTCTTGAGAAATATCGGAAGAATGAGACATATAAAAAGATTCCGGTGTTGGTGGCGACCATCGAAGATGGGACGAATACAGAGAAGAAATGCCTGCAGTTAGGGGCTTGGGATTACACAAAAAAGCCATATGATGCAGATATTTTGCGATTCCGGTTGAAAAATGTGATAGAGCGCAGTCAGTTTCAGGAGGCGAATGAATTAAGGTATATGAAGGAATATTCATCGCTGACCGGGATTTACAGCAAAAAGCGCTTCTTTGAGGAAGTCAGGAAAATCCTCGACGAGAATCCGGAGAAGAATTATGCTTTTCTCCGCGTCGATATCGATAAATTTCAGTTTGTCAACTCTTTCTACGGTGTGGAAGAGGGCAATAATCTGCTAATCTACCTTGCAAAATATATTGAAAAACTCACGCAGAAGTATGAGAGCAGGGCTTACGGCCATATTGAGGCAGATATTTTCGGCATCTGTATCCCTTACGAGCAGAAGGAGGAACTGGTATGTTTTGCGGACCAGATGAAGCGGGATCTGGCAAAATATCCGCTTGAATTTGATATTGTTCCCGCCTTCGGAATCTATCTGATTGTCGACAAGGGTTTTGCGGTGGAAGATATGTATGAGATGGCAATTCTGGCATCGAAATACTGCAAGAGCAGCTATATGAGCTGCTATTCGTTCTACAGTGATACGATGAGCGTGGATACTGCAAAGGAGCAGGTTATTATCAACAATATGAAGCACGCACTCGAGACGGGACAGTTCGTTATCTACATTCAGCCAAAGTATGATTTGAAGAATTCACATGTCTCCGGCGGCGAGGTGCTGATTCGCTGGAACGACCCGAAGCGGGGAATGATTTCCCCGGGAGAGTTTATTCCGGTTTTTGAGCGAAATGGCTTTATCGTAAAGCTGGATTACTTTGTGTGGGAGACGACGTGCAAATTGCTGCGCCGCTGGATTGACGAGGGAAGAAATCCCTATCCGGTCTCTGTCAATATCTCGCGTGTGAGCCTTTATAATCCAAGGCTGGTGGAGATTATCTGCGGATTGGTGGACCGCTATCAGATTCCGCCGGAACTCTTGCAGCTCGAGCTGACAGAGAGCGCGTACACGAACAACCAGAATGCCATTAAGGACATGATGGAATCTTTCCGCAACAGGGGATTTACGGTGCTGATGGACGATTTCGGAAGCGGCTATTCTTCGTTGAATGTCCTGAAGGATATCGTGGTGGATATCCTAAAAATCGATATGAAGTTCCTCTCGGATACAGCCGAGAAGGGAAGAAGTGAAAATATATTAGCGTCTGTAGTCAGAATGGCAAAATGGCTCGATATGCCGGTCATTGCAGAAGGTGTTGAGCGGGAGTCACAGGTTATGTTCTTAAGAAGTATCGGGTGCGAGTATGTGCAGGGATATTACTTTGGAAAGCCGATGCCGGTCGAGGAGTTCGAGCGGTTAGCTTATGAGAATAAGAAGGATGATGACGCAAAAGAGGACGAGAAGAAGGTGGATATGAACAGCCTGTGGAGGGCAACTTCGGAGATGGAAGACATCTTTTCTAATATGATGCAGGCGATTGCAATCTACGAGTTCAACGATGAGACATCGAACATTGATATCCTCCGGGTGAATACGCCGTATTACGAGATGCTTGGATACGGTGATATCTGTGAGCGGTATATTCTGGATGTGATTCAGGAAGATTACCGCGAAGCGTTCCTGAAAGCTTTTCATGACGTGGTGGAGAATCAGAATGTGACTGAGTGCGAGGTAATTCGGAAGACAGAGGACAACAAAACGATGTGGATTCATGTCAGACTAAAATACATGGCACCGGTTGGAGGGAATCACGTCATATTAGGAACGATTACAGATATTTCAGAGCAGAAGAAGCTCGACATGGAAGTGCGAAGATATCGAACGGCAATGTCAGGGATGACTTGTGAGGTCAAACCGGAAAAACAGGAATAATTTTTGTTTTTTTGAAAAAAATTAAAAAAGTTGGTTGAAAAAAATCTCATTCTGGATGATAATAGTAATATCAGAGTTGTAAAAAAGGGAGAGATTTGCAAGATGGAAAAATTATTTGACCAACTGCGCAACTGGGGATGCGACATTGACGGTGCGATGGCACGTTTTTTGAATGATGAGGAACTATATGTGGAGTGTCTTCACACAGTAGTGGATGATGAAGCGTTTGGAAAATTGGAGGAAGCACTTAAGAACAAGGAGATTGATCAGGCTTTTCACTGGGCGCATACGTTAAAGGGTGTATTGGCTAACATGGGGCTGACTCCGATATACGACATTGTTACCCAGATTGTGGAGATCTTAAGAGCAGGATCGGATGAGAACACGTTGTCTCTCTACAAAGAGATGATGGAACAGCGTGCGAAACTGCAGACTATGATGGAGGCATGATAATTTTATACGGTGAAGTCGGGGACTTAGACGGAGAGGTTCGCCTTGAAGGAAAAGGGTTCCTGACAGAGGAACGATATGAGCGGCTGCAAACATACCGCATGGAAGCAGATAAGAAGAGGTGCTTTGGAGCAGGTCTATTGCTGTACTATGGTCTGAACCTTTCGGGGCTCAGATTTGAACCGGCAAAGCTGCACCGGACAATCGATGGGAAGCCTTACATTGAGGGAACCCCAAAGATTCATTTTAATCTGTCCCATGCAGGGAAGTTTGCGGCTGCTGTTTTTGATATAGAGGAAGTCGGAATTGATATTGAAGAGAGCAGAAGATACAATCCCAAAGTTGCGAGGCGATTTTTTACACAGGCGGAGCAGAGGTATCTGCTCGAAGCGAAAGATGAGCGGGAGCAAAGGGAGAGGTTTGGATTTATCTGGACGAGAAAAGAGAGTTATATCAAAGCGGTCGGGCTTGGCATGAGACAGGATCTGACCGCGTTTGAGGTTCTCGGTACAACGGAGGATGGCTTTGGGTTTGAGACATTTAGCGTCGGGGAGGATTGTCAGCTGTCCGTCTGTTCGAGGCGGGGCGTCGGGAAATGCAGACCGGAAAAAATTGATTTGTTGAAAATTGTGAAAGGGGATTAAGATGTACGATCAGTTGACCAAACAGGACATTAAAAAGATGGAGGAGGAGATTGAATACCGGAAGCTTGTGGTTCGCAAAGAGGCGCTTGAGGCAGTGAAAGAGGCGAGGGCGCACGGCGATCTGAGCGAGAACTTTGAGTATCACGCGGCAAAGAAGGATAAGAACCAGAATGAGAGCCGGATTCGCTATCTCGAGAAGATGATTAAAACGGCGCGGATTATATCGGACGAGTCCGCGGAGGATGAAGTTGGAATGAACAATACGGTCGATATCTATTTTGAGGAGGACGACGAAGTCGAGACCTATCGAATTGTGACGACGGTCCGCGGCAACTCTTTGAAGAATCTTATCAGCAACGAGTCGCCGCTCGGGAAAGCGCTGATGGGGCACAAGGTCGGAGACCGTGTGGAGGTGAAAGTAAACGAGAATTATTCCTACTTCGTTGAAATCCGCAGAATTGAAAATACAAAAGATGAGGGCAATGACCAGCTCAGAAAATTTTAGGATGATTCGGCCGGACTGACAGGTGGAGGGAACATGAACAGAGGGAAAGAGAAAACAAAGAAAAAATTTGATGTGACGTCGGTGGCGCTGATTGTGATTGGTGTTGCCATGATTGTGTTTGCACTTTTTAAACTGATTCCGATTTTGACAGAATATTACACCGACGAAGCCGCCTATGATGAGTTGAGGGATGAATATGTGGATGTTGACAAGGGGCTGAAGGACAATGCAGAACTCACCGAGGCGGATGCGGACTGGTGGTATGACAGCGTTTTTGTCAACCTCGAAAAATTGCAGGAGGAGAATGAAGATGTAGTTGGATGGATTCGTTTTGATTCCATGGAACTGAGCTATCCGATTGTGTACTCCGGGGATAATGAGACTTATCTGCGAGCCGATTTGAATAAGGAGTACAGCAAGGCGGGAACACTTTTTATCGATGGAAAAAATCAACCGGATTTTATCGATGGCAATACGATTATTTACGGGCATAATATGAAAAATGGAAGTATGTTCGGCAAATTAAAAAAATACAAGAAGGACGGCTTTTACGAGGAAAATCAGTATTTTACGATTTACACGAATCAAAAGGCAATGCGCTATCACATTTTTTCCTACTATGACGTGGAGGAGACCGATGGATTTTACTTTACGATGTACGAAGGGGAGGATGTGCTTCAAAAATTGTATTCCGATATGCAGAAGAAATCCTATTACAATACGGGGGTTGAGGTAACCGGCAGGGATTCCACGGTGACGCTCTCGACCTGTTCTGCGGAGGGAATGCGTTTTCTGGTACATGCAGTCCTTGAGGAGACACACGATTATACGGAGGAACAAGATTAAGCAGAAAGGCAGGAGAGGGATATGATGAGACCAGAGGAACTCAGCAAAAAATTAAACACTCTGATTCAGGAGACAAAAGAGGGAAAGATACATTGGAATGTACAGGTGCAGACCACTGAGGCGAATGCACCTGAGGAGAAGCCCCGCGTGGAGGAGGACGGAGAGGTCTGGACGCTCGACGAATTCTATGTATCCTATTATTGTAAGTATCACAATCAGGAATTTCTGATGACCACATACGAGTTAATCAAAAAATGCGGAGACCGCACAAAAACGTCAAACATGATTTTCCTGCCGCCCTTGGGAAACAGGTTTTTTCATCTGGCAAGTCTGACACCGTACGGAATCGAGGCATCTGCAGTTTTAGTAAACCAGTGCTGCACACTTTTTCAACTGTTGCTGGATCTGTACAAGGTGGACCGTACCAGCGTTTATTTAGAGGTAAATCCGGGAGTTCTGACGATAGAGGAGTAGCAAACAGTTCAGCCCACGCCATTCGCAAAGGTGCCTATCTTACCGGCTATGGCTGGACTGTTCCTAAAAAATTTAAATTTATTAAGAAATCTTGAAACTTTCTAAAGAATGTGTTAAAATTTTAACATCTGGTCAGACCAGAAAAATGTATAAATAATTTTTACACAGGGAGGAAAGAATATGTTATTCCAAATCTACGGCGACAACGCCATGTGGCAGTTACTCGGATGGGTACTTGCCTTCGCAGGACTTGTAATTTTAAATGAAATTGCACGTCGTTCTAAGGTGGGAGGAGCAATCATTTTCGGTGTTGTTCCTGCAATTTTAACAATCTACTTTATCGCAATTCAGGTGGGAGTACACACCGGTGCGTCTTGGGCACTTGAAAATCAGACTTATGTATACATGAATGGCTGGTTCCACTATGCAAAATTGTATGCAGCATTGGCAGGATGCATCGGTTTCATGTTGATTAAATACAAAGTTGGTATTGGAAAACAGGATTGGTTTCGTCCTTTCCCATTTATCATCGTAGCAATCAATATCTTAATTGCAGTCGGATCTGATTTTGAATCTGCAATCAAAGGTGCACAGGCACTTGCAGAGACTGGTTCCCGTTATTGGCTCTCCAACGAAGGCGTTTGGCTGTACGGCGGATGGTGGAACTGGGTGAACGGTATTGCGGGTATCCTTAACATCTTTTGTATGACAGGATGGTGGGGAATCTACTCCTCTAAGAAGAAGGATGATATGTTATGGCCGGATATGACAGTATGGTTTATCGTGGCATATGATATCTGGAACTTCTGCTATACATACAACAACCTGCCGACTCACTCATGGTACTGTGGTGTAGCTTTATTGTTAGCACCTACTTTCGCAAATGCTTTCTGGAACAAGGGAGGTTGGATTCAGAACCGTGCCAACACACTTGCAATCTGGTGTATGTTTGCACAGGTATGGCCATTGTTCCAGGTCGGAACAAAATGTGCCGTTCTTCCGGTATTGTACGGAACAGACTATGTGAGCGGATTAGAACTTACAACAGCTGGTCAGCCGGCGTTCGCAGACCCGAGAGCACAGGGTGTCGTTGCAATCTTAGCGCTCCTTGCTAACGTTATCTGCATCTGTGCAATTGCAAAACGTGCGATTGAGCAGAAGAAGAATCCTTACAAAGAGGATATCTGGGTTGGCACAAGAGACTACGATCTTGCTATGGCTCGTGTGGACAAATAATAGTAGACAAAATTACAACCGAATATTTAGTAAATTTTCGTGGTACTGACGCACTATGAAAATTGAAATTCAGAAAGAAATCGTGAAAAATATACAAATTTTTCACGATTTCTTTTTTTGTTTTTACTAATTGAATAAAAGAAAGAAATTAAATATAATTAAATACGAAAAAAAACGAAAAAACGAAAAAGGAGAGCATTATGGGAAAGGTTTTTAAAAGAGCTGCGAGTCTTGTGCTTGTGCTGGCAATGATAATCACGATGATACAGACGTTGCCGGGGGTTATAACTGCACAGGCGGAGGAGTCGGCAGCGGATGTGGTGACGGACTACCGGCAGATAAAAATCGGGGAGGAATTCTACGATTTGCAATTGTACATGAATGGAACCTACGAGACGGAGGTGTCACTTGCAGCGGGAACTTACGAAGCAGTTCTCTACAAGAACGGCGAGGCGACAGAGCAGACGACAGAAATTGCACTCGCGGCTGACGGAAAAGTGGTCGTCCGTTATCAGGACGGAACACTGAAAAATTCCACGGCAGATACCCTGGTACATACGGCGGCGCTTGTGGGCAATTTTAACGGGCTTGAGTTTGCAGACGAAGAGGGAGCGCACTATGATATCGCAAGCTGGGCACCGGCGGATGGCAATGCGGAATTGTCCTACCTCGGCGGAGGAATCTATGCGCGGACATTTTCCTTTCAGGAACTTGCGGCGGATTTGACATTGGCGGACGGCGGTTACAAAGTGGCATTCGACGATGGATGGGATTACTCGATTGGGGAGGGAAGCAGCAATATCGCCCTCACAATTCCGGCAGGGACATCTGAATTGACGGTTTTTGTAGATGAGATTGGCGGAAGAGTATACGATTCCGTCCGGACAGGAAAGTTTGTCGTGAAACAGAACAGCGGGGAAGTGGAAAAGACGGCTTTTTTGACTGCCGTATCTCTGATCGGAACAGTCCGTTTAGGGGTAAGCGAGTGGGATAACACTTCAAAGGATTTTGATTTTACACAGATTTCCGATACGCTGTATCGCTTCCAGAAGACATTTCCGAAGGGCGATTACTCATACAAGTGTGTCTTCGACTATACAAACTGGTACGAGGCGGAGGCGGGGAACCGTTCGCTCCATATCGAAAAAGATGGAACGAATGTTGTATTTTTATATGACACGACCACAGGTCTCCTCCATGACAGTGTAAACAACGAGGAGGAGGTCGCAGTCAAACTCGGCATGAAAGCTGCCCCGGCAGAACCGACGGAAGCGGAGGTTGTGGATACAAAGAACGGTGCGACGATGTTTCAGATGTTAGCGGATACCGGAAGTGAAGTCGTATTATGCTACGGCGACAGAGCGGAAGTGGAGAAGGACGCGGCAGCACTCACAAAAGTAACGCTTGCAGAGAGCAGTGAGGAGGCGGGCGTATTTCAGTCGAAAGAGATTTTCCTCGGGGATGACGCATTAGACATCGTATACTATTATGACATCAGCGGAACGAGAACCTTAGATGCCGCCCATGAGACTGTCAAAGTCGGCGGGGCGGAGTATTCAAACTACAAACGTGCAGCGTTTACCGGAAGAACCGTCAATGTGGCGGGAACTTTTCCGGGACCAAGCTGGGATGCGTCATCGAACGTGATGACCTACAAGGGCAACGGACTTTATACCTACACGTTTGAAAATGTTCCGGCAGCAAACTATGAATATAAGATTGCATTCAATTCATGGGATCCGGAGAACTACGGTGCTGACGGTATCGACCACGGCTCTAATATCGCGGTGACCGTGCCGGAAAAACAGGATGTCACAGTATTTTACAATGATTTTTCACATCGCTCTGTGACAAACATTGACTACATATTTGCAGATATCACATTGTCCGGTAAAAATATCGCGGACGGAACGAAAATGACCGACGATGGTCTCACCGGAATCTACTCTGCGACGGTGGAACTTCCTGCGGATACTTACACCAACGTTGCAATCAAATATGAAAAAGAGACTTATGATTTCGCGGAGTTTGAGTTGAAGGAGGCAAAGAAAGTGACATTCTTCTTTGACCCGCTATCCGGAATCTATTATCACAATGCATCGGACACACCGCTAGAGACGGAGCACATTTACTACAACTCCAAGGAGACGGCGTACAAGAGTGTCTTTGGGGCAGTGGCAACAGGAGAAGATGTAACATTTACAATTACAACGGGGGAGGATGCGGTTTCCGCACAGCTTGTCATAAAGGGAATGGAGCGAAAGACGCTCTCCATGGAAAAGATTGGAAAAGCGAAAGACGGTGTGCAGAAGTGGTCAGTGACGACCGATTTTTCCACCATCGGTGAGTACAGCTACTATTTTGCGGTGTCGAACGGAAGCGCTGTCAAGATTTATGCAGATGATGACGGTTACTATGGAGAGGGAAAAGTGACCGATCTGACCGATATTACAGCATACGAACTGGTGGTATACAAAGAGGGATTTGAGACGCCTGACTGGATGAAGGACGCTGTCATCTATCAGATTTTCCCGGAGCGTTTTGCAGACGGTGATTTGAGCAATGATTTTGCACAGACTTCCGCGAGAGGTGAGACGGACTACGAATATATCACAGATTGGTACACACTGCCGGAGAATCCGGAGCAGGAGGCACTGTTAGATCGGGAGACCTACGAAGCGACAGGAGCTTACTACGGTGATACAAACTGGAGCAATGAGATTTACGGCGGGGATATCGAAGGTATCGTAGAGCACATTGATTATCTGAAAGCGTTGGGTGTGAATGTCATCTACTTAAATCCGGTGTTCGCCTCCATTTCCAGCCACCGCTATGACACCAGCGACTATGAGATGATTGATCCGGTATTAGGAGACCTTGGTGATTTCAAAGAGCTGGTAAAAGTGGCGGAAGCAAACGATATGCATATTGTGTTGGACGGTGTGTTCAACCATGTATCGGACGATTCGAAATATTTCGACCGCTACTATAAATATCTGGAGGCGGGAACTGACACCGTCGGAGCTTACCCGTATTGGGCATATGTCTATGACTATATGGCAGAGAAGGGCGTGAGCGAGGATGAGGCAGAGGATGCCGCGAGAGCTTATTTTGAGAAGAACTATGGCATCAAAGATTTCTCTTACACGGGATGGTTCGATGTCTATCAGTCCTTCCTGACGGACGATGAGGGAACTGTTGTCACAGACGGAATCGGACTCCGCGCCGGAAAGACGGTTTACGGTTATGAAGGATGGTGGGGATACGACAATATGCCTGTCATCATGTCGACGAACGGCTCGGAATTCCAGACAGGAAACTGGGCGGAGGATATCATTTACAATGAGGATGAGAGCAGTGTGACACAGTACTGGCTGTCCGAGGGCTCGAACGGATGGAGACTTGACGTAGCCAACGAAGTGTCGGATGAGACCTGGCAGAATTTCCGCGCTTCCGTAAAAGCATTGGACAGCGACGCCGTCATCATCGGAGAAATCTGGGACGACGCGACAGAATATCTCATGGGAGATATGTATGATTCCGTTATGAACTATGTATTCCGCAACGCGGTACTTGGCTACGCGATGGGACAAAGTGCGGATGATGCGATGAATACCTTGGAAAAAATCAGAGAGCGCTACCCGCAGGAAGCATTCTATGCAATGATGAATTTAGTTGGTTCTCATGACACCGCAAGAGTATTGTCCTACTTAGACGGAGTCGGGGACGACAGAAACAACAAAGAGATTGATGCGGCGTTCCCGACTTACGAGGGAACATCAGACCTCGCAAAAGAGAGACAGTATCTGGTAGCATTTTTGCAGTTTACTTACGCCGGAGCACCGACTATCTACTATGGTGATGAGATTGGAATGGTAGGAGCGGACGACCCGGATGACAGAAGAGCATTTGAATGGGGAAAAGGAAACAGAGAACTTGTGACGTGGTATGCGAGACTCGCAGAAATCAGAAAACAGTACGCAGCGCTCCGCACCGGAAGCGTGGAGCCGTTTGAGGGCAATGAAAATGTAGCCGGATACGTCAGAAGAGACGACAAAGATACGATGATTGTCTTAGCGAACAACAGTGGGGATGCACAGGAGATGACAATGCGGTTGTCAGACCTTGCCGTTGCGATGGAGGGAAGCGTGCTGACCGACGTTGTGACAGGAGAGACTTATCCGGTGGCAGACGGAGTTGTCAGGGTGACAGTACCGGCGCTCGGCGGTGTGATTCTGACGGAGGATGCAAAAGAGATTTGTGTCAATGAGAGTGCTTTAGCACCGGCTTATGACGAGAACTATGTCGTGGAGGAGAGAGTGTTAGCGACTGTGGTGTCTTTAGATCAGAGCAAGGTGTCTGTGGAAAAGGGGGAGAAGGTTGAACTCACCGCAAGTGTGACACCTGTAAACGCTACAAACGGCGGAGAGATTGTATGGTCTTCCTCCGATGATAAAATTGCGACAGTATCAGAAGATGGCGTTGTGACGGCACAAAAGAAAGGAACTGTGACTATCACAGCGACAGCAGCATACAGCCGGACACAGGAGAAGGCAGTCTGTGAAGTTACGGTGGCAGAGAGTGGCACCGGAAGCGGCGAGGAGCCATCCACAGGAGAGACACCTTCCACAGAGGAGACACCTTCCACGGAAGTGAGCGGAACGGTCGAGGAAACGACAAATGGAACTGTGACAACAGCGGCGACATGGGAGGACGTATCAGATGCAATCTCTGCAGCACCGGCAGACAGTACGGTGGAGATTAAAGTATCCGCTTCCACAGACACGATACCGGGTGATGTTTTGAATTGTCTCGCCGGAAAAGACGTGACTCTTCAGGTGACATTGGAGAATGGCGTGAAGTGGAAGATCAATGGAAAGAATCTGAAAGCCGGAGTTACTTACAAAGATATGGATCTCGGAGTTGTGTTAAACAGCAATTCCGTTCCGGCAGGACTTGTCAGCAAGCTCCCGAATGCAATCGACACGATTCAGTTATCGCTCGACTTCGACGGTGATTTCGGATTTGAGATGACAATGAATGTTCCGGTTGGAAGCGAGTACAAGGGGCTCTATGCAAATCTCTATTTCTACAATGAGGCGACAGGAACATTGGAGTTCGTTGCGGCAGTAAAGATTAATGAGGATGGAAGCGTTGATCTGCCGTTTACACATGCGAGCAGCTATGTGCTTGCAATCAGCGAGCAGAATCTTGGAACAGTGGCAGCCTCCGTTCAGACAGGGGACGAGACGCCGATGACGGCAATCTGGGTATTAGTACTCGGAGTCTGTGTCTTAGGAGCAGGAACCGTTGCCTCTAGAAGGAAAAAGAGAAGTAATGCTTAATAGAACTACCTAATTTGATAAAGTGATAGCATATAGATAAGCCAAAAAAAGCTGTACCTTGTGAGAGGAATCACAAGGTGCAGCTTTTTTGACGAGTGCATTCCACGGGGGACGCGCTTCATAGAAAATTCGCGCCGTTTGTTTGGAGACGCAGATGACGTGTCCGCGTCAGACGGAATTTGGGTAATTATTGTGTTTTTGTCCGATATTTATACTTTTTTCTAGAAAAAACAGTGCCAAAATGAAGTCATTTGGGTAAAATAAGAAGTTTTCCCGTGACTTTACCCCAAAATATGGAAATTCTCGGGTAAATAGCAAGAAAAAATCGATATTTACCCAAATGGCTTCTTAAAAAAATATAGACAATTACATAGGCTTACAAATCGGACAGCACATCCTCGATGGAGCATCCGGCGCGCAGAGCGGCAGCCTTCACATCCTCAAATTCCGGTTTCTTTTTGGTGACGTGGTAGCCGCTGCTCTCTTTGATGCGGATGGGTCCGTAGATCGTATCCTCCTGGTAGAAGGTGGAGGTCAGCTTGGCGCGATTATAGGTGTGGTAACGGACGCCGCGCGTCGTGGTATGTTTTAACATCAGTTCGATAAACGTATCTTTTTGTGACGGCTCACAGAAAACGATGAGCAGATGTGCAGGGCGGTTCTTTTTCATCTGGATTGGAACCGTAAAGACATCTAAGGCACCGGCATCAAGAAGGCATTCCGTGGCAAAACCTAACGCCTCGCCGGTCATGTCGTCGAGATTGCAGGAAATCTCTAAGATAGTGTCATCTCCGCAGGCCGTTGCGCTATCGGCATCAGGCGATGAGGAGGCCGGGGCGGGGGTCTTGGCGGTAAAAGTGCTGCCATAAAAAGCGCGCACACAGTTTACAATCGGAAAATCTTTATGCCCCATTCCGCAGCCGACAGCGTCTACGGTGAGCGGCGGCATAGCGCCGAATTCGTCGGCAAAATATTTTGCAAGGGCGGCGCCGGTCGGGGTACAGAGCTCGGCTGAAATGGAGCCGGTGTAATAGGGAATTTCCTTTAAAATCTCGGCGGTTGCAGGCGCCGGAACGGGAAGAACTCCGTGCGCGCAGCGCACAAAGCCGCTTCCGACATGAATCGGGGAACAGATAATCTTCTCCGGTGCAAGCAGATAGAACAGGTAGGAACATCCGACTACATCTGCAATTGCATCAAGGGTGCCGACCTCATGAAAATGAATCTGTTCGATATTGGTGCCGTGAACCTTCGCTTCTGCGCTGCCGATGCACTGATAGACTGCGAGTGCGTTCTTTTTTACGACATCGGGCAGATCGAAGGTCTCAATCTTCTCCGCGATGGAGGGGTAGGAGGCACCGTGATGGTGCTGCTCCGTGCGTTCCGCGCTGTGGTTTGGCTCATAGACATGTTCTTCTTTTCCATGGATGAGAACCTGCATCTGGGTTCCCATGATACCGTTCTTGCTGTGGGCAATCGGTGTCAGCCGGATGTCGGGTGAAAACAGCTGGTTCATTTTTTTTAAAAAAAGCTCTTTTTCATCGCACAGTTCGTAGAGTGCGGACATCAGCATATCGCCTGCGATACCCATATTGCATTCGAGATAAAGTGTTTTCATAAGAATCATCCTTTCTATGGTTTGATGTGATTAATCATGCTGCCGAGATATCCGGCGCCAAAGCCATTGTCGATGTTGACGACAGAGACGCCGCTCGCGCAGGAGTTGAGCATGGAGAGCAGGGCGGAGAGTCCGCCGAAGTTGGCACCGTAGCCTACGCTGGTCGGAACGGCGATGACAGGGCAGTCGGTGAGTCCGCCGATGACGCTTGCAAGAGCCCCTTCCATGCCGGCGACGGCGATGACAACGGTCGCGGTGGAGAGCACTTCCACATGGGAGAGAAGGCGGTGAATGCCTGCCACACCCACGTCGTAGAGACGAACCACATGGTTTCCGAGAACCTCCGCGGTGAGAGCTGCCTCCTCGGCGACGGGAATGTCGCTCGTTCCGCCGGTTGCGACGACAATTGTCCCGCTGGCAGTCACATGTTCCCTGCGGTTTACGATGCCGATTTGTGAGAGCGGGTCGTAAAAGAGGTCAAAGCGGCTGGACAGATAGTCTGCGGCATCTGTATGGAGCCTTGTAATCAAAATATTGTCGCAGTTGTGAGAGAGCATGTTTGTGAGAATGCCCTCAATCTGTTCTTTGGTCTTTGAGGCGCCGTAGATGACCTCCGAGACCCCCTGACGCACCTGTCTGTGGTAATCTATTTTGGCATAGCCTAAATCTTCGAACGGGGAGAGCTTCATCCGGTTATACGCCTCGTCCGCGGAGATGGTTCCCTGTTCTAAGTCAGACAAAATCTGCTTGATGTGATTGTTTTCCATATATATCGCCTTTCTGTGTAATATAAGTCATAGTTCTATTATACAAAAGGAAGTCTGATTTTGCAAAAGAAGATATTGCTTTTAACTGTTTTACAAGTAACAGTTCAGCCCGCGCCATTCGCAAAGTCGCACCAAAGGTGCTTTCCCGCTGCTTTGCAGCTACTTTGCTCATGATCAGGCGCTCCGCTCATAGTCAGAACAATAGCCGAATTCATGCAAGCATGATTCGTCTATCATACTGACTATGGCTGAACTGTTACTTTTTCACAAAAACAGGAAACTAATTTTGTCAATTTAGTTTCTTGTAAAGTGTCAGATGAGGTGCTAAAATACAGGTATAGAAACTGAAATTCAGAAAACAGTTTCCGACCGGATAAAATCTTCCGGCGGAAAGAAAGTACCATGCAGAACGGAGTTTTTCCGGAGAGAAGGAAAGGAGCAGGGACATGAAGGAGGCATTGAGAGGAAAAATCTTAGATGCGACAATTTGTGTATTCAACCGAAAGGGTTTGAAGTTTACGATGGATGACGTGGCGAGCGAGCTTTGTATGAGCAAGAAGACAATCTATACCGTTTTTCGCGACAAGGAAACGATGTTTTTCGAGATGGTGGATTATTGTTTTGACACAATCAAGGAGAGCGAGACGAAAGTGCTGGAGGATGATTCCTTAGATACGGTGGAAAAAATCCGTGCCATCTTAGGCGTTCTCCCGGAGAGTTATCGCGATATCGATTTCAGACAGCTCTATTCTCTGAAGGATAAATATCCGCAGATTTACAGAAGGGTGGAGGAGCGGCTTGAGACCGGCTGGGAGAAGACGATCGGCCTGCTGGAACAGGGAATGGAAGAGGGTTGTATCCGCAAAGTTAAGATTCCAATCGTAAAGACGATGATGGAGGCGACCTTAGAGCAGTTTTTGCAGAGGGATGTTCTGATTCGGAATAAAATCGGTTACAGTGAAGCCTTAGAGGAAGTGGTCAATATTTTGGTCGACGGAATCGTAACACATGAAAAATAGAAATTAAGAGGTAGAAAAAACATGATAAACCGGATTTATCTCAACGACGGATGGAGATTTGCCGAACAGTTCAAACCGGAACTGTCAGAAGAGAATTTTGACGACAGCATTCTTACGGCTGTCCGTCTGCCGCATACGTGCAGGGAGACACCTTACAATTACTTTGACGAGCATCTGTACCAGATGGTGAGCGGCTACCGCAGAGTGATTGCTGTTCCAAAAGAGTGGAGAGGACAGAGAGTTCTGTTGACTATCGACGGAGCGGCGCATGAGAGTGAGGTGTTTGTAAACGGGAAGAAGGTCGGGGAACATCACTGTGGATACACTGCCTTTACGCTCGATCTCACGGATGTGCTCGCATATGGAAAAGAAAATGTGCTCGCCGTCAGGGTGGACAGCAATGAGACGCTCAACATTCCTCCGTTTGGCTATGTAATCGACTATATGACATACGGCGGAATCTACCGGGATGTCTATTTAGAGATTAA
This sequence comes from uncultured Roseburia sp., assembly GCA_964495195.1. GTDB lineage: Bacteria > Bacillota > Clostridia > Lachnospirales > Lachnospiraceae > Roseburia. Next base: position 5,810 of record CAZBUW010000017.1, on the reverse strand, counting down.
GCCGGAGCATTATCTTTCGGACGTTTTTTTAAAGACGCAGTTCGCGCTCGACGGGGAGAAGGAAACCAGCCGGGATGCGGTGCTTATCTCTGAACTGTCGCTGTCAAAGTATACGGAGGGGCTCAGTGTCCGTCAGAGCATCCGCCCTCTCGGTGTGATGTCGGGAAAACGGCGCCGGGACGATGCCGATGTGGACGGTGCGTTCCGGGTGATTGGAGAACAGAGCATTACGGCGGAACAGGAGGAGGTTCGTTTCGCGGTCGGAGCGGTGGAGCTTTGGGATACGGAGAAGCCGAACCTCTATGAGGTGAAGACGGAGCTGCTAGCGGGCGGCGAAGTGATAGATGAGAAGAGAATCCGCATTGGATTTCGCAGGGCAGAATTTAGAGCGGACGGATTTTATCTCAATGGAAAGAAGTTTAAAATCCGGGGACTCAACCGCCATCAGAGCTATCCTTATGTGGGATATGCGATGCCGGAGTCGATGCAGAGGTGGGATGCCGATGTTTTGAAAAAAGAGCTTGGGCTTAACGCCGTGAGAACCTCCCACTACCCGCAGTCCCATTACTTCCTCGACCGCTGCGATGAGCTTGGGCTTCTGGTTTTTACGGAGATTCCGGGCTGGCAGCACATCGGGGACGAAGAATGGAAGAAACAGGCAATTACAAATGTAGAAGATATGGTGGTGCAGTATCGCAATCACACCTCCATCGTTCTCTGGGGCGTCCGCATCAATGAATCGCAGGATGATGACGATTTTTACCGCAGAACGAATGAGGCGGCCCATCGGCTGGATGACACCAGACCGACAGGCGGTGTGCGCGCCCATAAGAAGAGTAGCCTGCTCGAGGATGTCTACACTTACAACGATTTCGTTCATGACGGCAAAGCGGCGGGATGTGAGCCGAAGCGCAAAGTGACGTCCGATCCGGGCAAACCGTACCTCGTGAGCGAGTACAACGGGCATATGTATCCGACGAAAGCGTTCGACTGGGAGGAACACCGTGCAGAACATGCGCTTCGCCACGCGAATGTGCTCGATGCAGTCGGAGCGCAGGAGGATATCGCCGGAAGCTTTGGCTGGTGTATGTTTGACTACAATACCCACAAGGATTTCGGAAGCGGGGACAGAATCTGTTACCACGGTGTGCTCGACATGTTCCGCAATCCGAAACTCGCGGCCGTTATCTATGCGAGTCAGCAGGAGGAGGAACCGGTCTTAGAACTCAGTTCCTCGATGGACATCGGAGAGCATCCGGGATGCAACCGCGGAAAGACTTACATTTTTACCAACGCTGATTCCGTGCGGATGTATAAAAATGACCGTTTTATCAAGGAGTATAAAAAGGAGGATTCCCCTTACCGCAATTTAGCGCACGGCCCGCTTTTGATCGATGATTTTGTGGGCACTGCCATCGCGGAGGGAGAGAAGTTCACACCGAAGCAGGCGGCGATTGTCAAAAAGATTTTAAACGATACAGCGCTCTACGGCATCGGAGGATTGCCAAAGTCCACCTATTTAAGGGCGGCGGGATTGATCCTGCGCTACCACATGGGATTTGGGGATGCGGTGACGCTCTATAATAAATACATCGGTGACTGGGGTGGGACTTCGACGACCTACCGTTTTGAGGCAATCAAAGATGGGGCGGTCGTCAAGACCATCACAAAGGAGCCGATGACACAGATTCATCTCGAGGCGAGGGCGGATCACTTAGAACTCACAGAGCAGCATTCCTATGACGTGGCGGCGGTGCGGATTCGCACCATGGATGAACACGACAACCTCTTAAGTTTTTACGAGGATGCAGTCCTCTTAGAGACGGAGGGACCAATCGAGATTATCGGACCGAAGGTTCTGCCGCTTCGGGGAGGAATGGGTGGAACTTTCGTGCGGACGACCGGGGAATCCGGGAAAGCGGCGTTGTTGATTCATTCGGACCAGGTAGGGACAAAGCGCATTGAATTTCAATGTGAAATCAGATAGACCGGTCAATTGGAGCAGAGAGAAAAGCAGGTGAGGCGCAGGGAACCTCACCTGTGATAAGTAATTAATCAGGGATATAACCAATCGTGCTTACGCACGGACAAAGATGGGAGAGTAAAAAATGACAGAGAAATCAAAAGTAATTTTCGGAAACCCAATCAGTGATTCCGCTTACAAAAAGGCGGTGAAATCCAAGAAAAAGTATGTGAAGAAATTTGGGGATGACAGCGGGGCAAACTATCCGGTAACCATCGAAAAGAATGCCTACATAGGGGATTCTCTGGGCGTGCAGAACATTCTTGTGGGAGACTTGAAACAGAACGCCCACTACAATCCGGATGCCAATCTGCCGAAGGGTGAATTTGACAAGGAGGAGGGAATCATCGTCGGAAACATCCGTATGGGATTCGGTCACTACCGCATTTCGATGGCGATTGCTTCCGCGGCAAAATCGATGGGATATACGCCGTACTGGATGGATTTGAATTCTTACAGACAGACGACCTGCACGAAGGTCATCAGCGCGCAGAACGACCTCTATTCACTAGGCTCAAGACTCTCGGGAAAGAGCAGACTGTTCAATAAATTTGTCTGGGAGCCGATGAACTACGAGGGATTCCGCAAACTGACCTACAATGCATCCGACCAGAAGAATGCGGAGCTGATGGCGCCTGTCTATCAGAATGTGCCAAAGGAGATTCCGGTTGTAGCGACTCATGTATGGCCGGCGCAGGCGGCAATCCACGCGGGAATGAAATATGTCGTGAACGCCATCCCGGACAACTGGCCGATGGCACTCCATTTTTCGGAGGGAAGTCTTCACACGATTCAGACACATCAGGCATATCAGGGTTACCGTATCCTAAACGGCATGCAGGGAAAAGATGTCTTAAAGCCGATGGGAAAGGACGACCTTGTGTATACCGGGCACTACATTGACCATGAGCTTGTCAGCAACATCGAGGCAGACTGTGCGGCGAGAAGAGAGCGGAAAGCGGAAAAGAAACCGATGCGTTTTCTGCTTACAATTGGCGGAGCCGGTGCCCAGAAGGAAATTTTTGCGGCAATCATAAAAGATCTGATTCCTTATATCGGGGAGCAGAAGGCAGCGCTCTACGTCAATGTCGGCGATTATAAGAATGTCTGGGATGAGCTGGTCAACGAGATTCCAAAAATGAGAGAACTCTCCACAGAGCATTTCGACAACTGGAGGGAGACAGAACAGTTTGCCGAGGTGGCATTGCAGGGTGATGTGACAGGAATCCACGGATTCTGGCATAAAAATATTTTTGAGGCAGTCTACTGCACAAACCTTTTGATGAGAAGCTGTGATGTCTTAGTGACAAAGCCGAGTGAACTTGCGTTCTATCCGGTGCCGAAGCTGTTTATCAAGCGCGTTGGCGGACATGAGCAGTGGGGAGCAATCCACTCCGCTGAGATTGGAGACGGAACCTTAGAGTGCCGTGATATTCCGCATACGTTGCAGATGATACATCTTTTCCTTGAGGACGATGAAATATTAAATGACATGTGCAGCTGTATTGAAAGCAATAAAAAAGCCGGTATCTACGATGGGGCATACAGGGTAGTAGAACTTGCTTTTGGGTTAAAAAAATAAAAAGAAACGCAGGAAAAAGCGTTGGGAGGTCAAAAAATGGAAACGAAGAAGAAATTGACAGGCTTGGAAAAGTTTGCCTACGGAATTGGGGCAGTCGGAAAAGACATGGTGTATATGCTGTCTGCATCCTACATCACAATCTATTTTGTGGATGTCATGGGAATCAGCGCGGCGGCAATCGGGATTCTGCTGATGGCGGCGAGAGTATTTGATGCGTTTAATGATCCGATTATGGGTGTACTTGTCGCAAAGACAAAGACGAGATGGGGAAAATTCCGTCCCTGGCTTTTGATTGGAACCGTCACGAACGCGGTGATCCTGTATCTGATGTTTTCGATTCCGCCTACTATGGATGCGAAGGGAATGCTGCTCTACGCGTCCGTTACCTACATCCTCTGGGGTGTCACCTACACGATGATGGATATTCCGTACTGGTCGATGGTGCCGGCTTTTACCGAGAGCGGAAAAGAGAGGGAGTCGCTGTCGGCATTTGCCCGTTCCTGTGCAGGTGTTGGAAGCGCGTTGATCTCTATCGTTACGGTAAAGGCGGTAATTGCGCTCGGCAAGGCACTCGGCGGTACGACCGACACGGAGATTAACCGCCTCGGCTACAGCAAATTCGCATTGATTATTGCGGCATTGTTCATTGTCTTTACTCTGATTACGTGCCTTTGCATCAAGGAGAAATCTTCCGTCGATATGAAGACAGCCTCCGTCAAAGATATGTTTAAAGCGCTGGTGCAGAACAGTCAGGCGATGACAGTTGTAGTCGCGATTGTTATGATTAACACTGCACTCTACATCACGCAGACTCTGGTCTACTTTTTCTTAAAGTATGATTTCAGCCCTGTAAATTATGCAAATGATTTTACTTTGTTCAATATCGTGGGCGGCGGATTCCAGATATTGGCGATGATGATTTTCTTCCCATTGCTCCGCAAGGTCATGAACACCTTAAAGATTTTTTACACGTGTTTTTTCATGGCGTTAGTCGGCTATGCTCTGATTTTAATCGAGTCTTTTGCAGGCGTGACAGATATTAAATTTTTGCTTGTCCCGGCGGCAATCATTATGTCCGCAGTGGGAATGTTAAACGTTATTATCACGATTTTTCTTGCCAACACGGTTGATTTTGGCGAGTGGAAAAACAACCGCCGCGACGAGTCTGTCATCTTTTCAATGCAGACATTCGTAGTTAAACTTGCGTCCGGGTTTGCCGCATTTATCTCTAATATGGTTCTTGCTGTTTTTGCAATCAGCAGCGATAAAGAGGCGGTGGTTGTAGAACCAATCTCCGATGCAGCGCGCATCGGACTGCGCGGAAGTATGACAATCATTCCGATTGTGGTTTTGATTATCGGATTTGCAGTGTTTAAAAAGAAGTATATTCTGACCGATGAGAAGTTAGAGGAAATCACAGATGAGATTCGTGTCAGAAAAGAAGCAGACAAATCTACAAAATAGAGAATAGAGGGATTGCTATGATTCAAACAGAACATAATGTGTTCGTGCTATCGACGCCAAACACGACCTACGCATTCCGTGTGACGGAGACAAAACATTTAGAGCATTTGTATTATGGCAGAAAGATTACGGTAAGGCAGCCGGAGGCATTTGTGGAAAAGCATGCGTTCGCACCGGGCAACACCTGTGTGTATGACAGTGAGCACCAGAACTTTTCTCTGGAAAATATGTCTTTGGAGATGTCCGCCTACGGAAAGGGAGACCTCTGGGAGCCATTCGTGGAGATTGTTCATGCGGATGGCAGCGTGACCTGTGATTTTCTTTTTGAGGGGGCAGAAGTCCTGCGGGGGAAGGAAGAGTATTGTACTCTTCCGGGCTCCTATGATAAGGAGGGAAGGGTAGAACATCTTCTTGTGCGCCTTCGCGACCGCAATTATGGACTCTGCATGGAACTGCACTATTATGTCTATGAGGACTGCGACGTAATCTGCCGCAGCACAAAACTCATCAATGACAGCGAGGAGACAATTCGCCTGCGCCGTCTGATGAGCACACAGCTCGATTTTGCGACAGCAGACTTTACATTTACCTCATTTCAGGGGGCGTGGGCGCGCGAGATGAAGAGAGTCGATACGAGACTGCGCGCGGGAAAGCATGTCAGTGCCTCCTACGCGGGAACATCCTCAAACCGTGCCAACCCGTTCGTGATGTTGAGCCGCGAGACGACATCCGAGGATGCGG
>CAZBUW010000016.1:0-40057 GCA_964495195.1 uncultured Roseburia sp. | reverse complement strand
GATAAAATCTTAAGTTTCCCATATATACAATTCTTGTTCGTGAAACAACCCTAGGTCCTTCCCACTCAGGAATTTCCGGCAAACGCTCTTTTCATCGCTCCAGCATCTCATTAATCTTATCGACCGTCTCGGAGAACGATACATTTCGGACCGCGGCCTTTATTTTTCTCCAGTCATCCTGATACTGTGCCGAGACCTCCGCATCCTCCATCTCCTTCTCCCACTTGAAAAATTCTTCCATATTGAACTCTTCCGCCGCCTTGCGCAGCCGCTTCACGCTCTCGAACAACTCCTCGTCCGAAATCACATTTCCCTCCGCCGTCTCCTCCGGTCCAAAGAACTCACGCAGCACCTGCTCATATTTTTGATAGAGTGCTAACAGTCCCGGCGTATCGCTTACAATGGTTGCCTCATCCCTCTGGTGCCCGCATTCCTCAAGCCGTTTTGCCTCCTCCGAAAGCTTCATGGCGCCAATCAGCTTTGACGAGCTCTTCAATCCGTGGACAATAATGGTGTAATTCTCAATATCTCCGTCCTTACAACACTCCTCAATCTTCGAATAATTGTCCGGTATTGATTCCATATAGTCACGCAGCGTACTCAGATACATCTCCCTGCTCGTGAAATAAATCTTCGCCTGCTCTATCTCAAACTCCGGCAGATCTATGTTCCAATCGTCTCCGGCGCATCCTTTCTCCTCCTGCTTCTCAACCTCCTGCACCACATCTTTTCTCTCTGCTTCCTTCTTCTCCCGGTACGCCTTAACCGCTGCCTCACCCTTAATAATCTTAGCAATCGGAATCCATTTTAACAGGGTATCCTCCAGTATCTTGCCCTCCACCGGTTTGCTGATAAAATCCTGGAACCCTTCTTCCATAAAGCGCTCCCGCATACCGGAAATTGCATTTGCCGTCAACGCCAGAATCGGAACTTCCCTGTAATACTCATCCCCGGTCGAATCTGCAAGTTCCCTGATTTTCTTTGCCGCCGTAATTCCATCCATTCCAGGCATCATGTGATCCATCAGTATGACATCATAGTGGCATTTCTCCGCCATCTCAATCGCCTGCGCTCCTGACTCCGCTGTGTCGACGCGCATCTCGAGCTCCGCAATCAGCCCGCACGCCACCTGAAGGTTGAGTCTGACATCGTCCACAATCAAAATAACGGCATCCGGCGCAACAAACTGCTCAGACTGTGCTTTTTGTTTGCTCACACTCTGCTTTGCCTCCTGGTATGCACCGAGGTAATGCGCATTTGCGACCTTCTGCTTCAGAACGAAATAGAAGTCAGAACCTTTTCCATATGTGCTCTGTAGTTCGATTTTACTTCCCATCGCCTCGAGAAGTTTCACGACAATGCTCATGCCGAGACCGGTTCCCTCCGTGTGCTTATTGTTCTCAAAATCAAGGCGTTCAAATTTCTCAAACAGACGCTCCCTGTCCTCCTCGCGGATTCCGATTCCCGTGTCTTTGACAGAAAAAAGAATCTCGCAGGCGTTCTCCTGCTGAATCTGTTTCATGACCTTGATTGTGAACGTCACGCTTCCCTCTTTGGTATATTTGACTGCATTTGACATGATGTTCACCAGAATCTGCCGGATGCGCACATCGTCGCCGACGAGCCGCTCCGGAAGCTGTTCATCGATATCAAGCTTGATTTCCAGTCCCTTTTTCTCCGCCAGGGCAGACATCAGACTGATGACATTGTCTAAAAGCTGTACGGTACTGTATTCCGCCTCCTGAATCTCCATCTTGCCGGACTCAATCTTAGACAAATCGAGAATCGTATTGATAATGTCTAAGAGCGACACCCCCGCATTCTGAATGCTGTTTGCATACTCTATAACCTGCTCATTGACAGAATCGCGCAAAATCAGTTCGTCAAATCCCAAAATTGCGTTGAGCGGAGTACGAATCTCATGGCTCATATTCGCGAGAAACTGCGACTTCGCCTTGCTTGCCTCGTTTGCCATCAGATTGTCCGACGCCAGCTTCAATCCCGAGTGAAACGCCAGCGAGATAATGTAAAAAATGATTCCCAAGGTTGCAAAAAGAGCGTCATCGCGGAACTTTCCGCTGTCATTTGTCATATACTTTGCAACTTCCACCAGCAGAAGCGGTGCCAGCATCAGAAAACCAAGTACCTGAATCCACCAGAAGATACCGCCCTCCCCTTTATCCATCTTTCTTCTCTCCGCAATTACGTCCGATATCTGAATATACCCGAGGAAAATTGTCTCGAGTGCAATGGTAATCTGCGTAATCAGCAGTGTCTCGGAGATGTCACAGATGCCGGCAAAATGCAGTGCATTATTAAAAATCCACACAAACAGAGGCACCTTTGCAGCGATTCTCGCAAGTTTTACCGTCTCACCTCTTCTTCCATAGGTAAAATACAATGCGATTGGCACCGGTGCCAACGGCAGAATCTCATAGGCAAACAAGCTGAATGCCCTCGAATTTTGAAAGACAAACTGCAGACACCTCGTCTCCGTAAATTCCCACAGCGATACGGACAGCGTAAAGAGCGCCAGACAGACAAGCTCATTGTATTTTGCCCCTGTTGAGATTGTCATGATAATCCACAACAGGAACAAAATCAGGGCCAGAATGAGAAGCATCAGGGAGCCCAGAATATTCCATATTTTACTCCGCATCAGCTGCAGGACAAAGGAAGCCCTGTCACCAAGATAGACCTCGCTCGGTGAAGTCAGATACTTCTCCACAATTCCTGTTGAGACGATCGTAATCGTCTTGCCGGAATAAGATTCATCCATTTTGTATTCGCACCACACATTGCCCGGAAGCGGAAAGACCGTATCATAAACAGCCCCCCTTCCGTCAGCTTCCTCATCATAGACTAATTCTCCGTCCACATAAAATTTGACGAGAGTATGTTTTGCACGAAAAATAAATGTCGCATCCTCCGTAATCTCCGGCAGAGTGTTCGACAATGTCAGAGTCGTAACCTTCCCCTCCGACTCCAATTTAGCCGGCAGTCCGGTCGTTCCCTTGCTTCCGTCCGAGAACTCATACTCCCATTCTCCCGGGAACTCCAACATGTCATACTGTTCCAGCAGATAATTTTCTCCGCTTCCCAGCGCTAAATACATAAACACGAAAGTGAGGAAAAAAAGTATAAAATATAAAACTACATTCCATTTTTTCTTCCAAAACATATTCATGCTCCACTCCCAACATTTGTTTCTCTGTCATCAAGCTGTTTCTGACTGAATCTTGTCAAAGAAGTCACCGACAATCTTCAAAAGTTCATCCTTGCTCAAAGGTTTGATCAGATAACCTTGCGGATAAAGCCTTAGGCACTCCACAATAATCTTCTTATCCGTGACGCTCGTCAGGAAAAAGACAGGCACATCCCTGCCCTCCTCCGGCGGCAATTCTCTTATCTTTTCCAATAGCTGACCGCCGTTCATATTCGGCATCAGATAATCTAACAAAATCAAATCCGGGCGCTTATTCTTGATAAAAGCGAGCGCATCCACCGCCGAATTGACGACCGCCACGCGGTAATTGTTAATCAGATAAGCGTACTGTGTCTTTAAAAAGACTGGGTCGTCGTCCACGACGAGCACCATAGGATTCTCCTCCTTGACGCTCTCCTCCGTCCTAGCGAGTTTCTCCTCAATATCATTGTAGCGGTAGGAGCCGATGTCGAAAGCCTTCAGCCCTTCCCCCGTCAGATGAAGCTCCTTGTTCTCAATGCGGCAGTCCCTCATCTTCATTCCGTTAATTTCCACATTTGTCTCAGAAAACATTTTCCCTTTGACAACGATTCTCGCATATTCCCTGCTCCAGATATCAGTACTCGCAATTTTCAGCTCCGTGCGCACTCCTGTCTCGTTGCCGACCTGCATCGCGCTGATACATTCATCCGCCTCAATCACTCCGCCGATAATCTGTCCGTCCTCGCCCTCCACACTGATACTGTTGCGCGATATTACCGTGGCATTGATCAAATGTCCCGCCACGATATCTCCCTTGGCTCTGATGACGGCGTTCTCAATAAAGCTGGCTGTCAGAGTGCCGCCAACCTCAATCTCTGCCTTCTGCTTTCCGTGGATTCCTCCGTAGACTACAAGGTTCTTTCCGACCTTGATATTGGCTGCGTCAATCTCTCCCTTGACCTGAAGGGAGCCATTTATGTTCATGACCACTCCGTCCTTGACATCACCCTTGACAATCACATCTCCGACAAAGTCAATCATGCCGGTCGCATATCCCGCATCGCCCTCAACGACAAGACAGTCTCTCACTTCAAGCGTCTTCATTCTATAGCTGATCCGCCCGTCATTCATAGCAAAAAACTCGTTTCCAATGCGCTCCACCTTTTTCAGGCTGATGCGGTTCGCCTCCTTTGCAGGCGGCGGTGCTACCACGGAATCAAACACGGTATATCCAAAGCTTCCCTCCACCGGAGGATGGTATACGGCAACCTTCTGCCCCTTCTCCACCGTCACAATATTAGGGGAGTAATCCACACTCCCGTCCTCTCTGATTCGCGGCTTGGTCTCCTTGGCATCCTTGTCAAAGAGAAATTCGTAATAGCCGTCAATTCCTCTCTTAGCCGGCACACCTTTTGCCACGATATACATTTTTCTTGGAATTCCTCCATTTACCAATTCATTAATTGCCACTTCTCTTATTCCGGCTTTCACTCCGCGCATCGCGAGTTCTTCCCTGACATAAGACATTGTGATCTCTGTATCCCCTTCCGGAAGAACACATGCCGAAACCGACATGGAATCCCTGCCAATTTCAATCTTTAACTTTCCCTTCATTTGTTTCCTCCCATCCCACCCAGTTACACTTCGTGGTCCATCTTATGTATCATATATTTTTCATTTTCTACTATTTTAACATATTCTCACCCCTCTCAACTCCCCTATCATCACCAAAACTCGCCCTAAATACACCTGATTTTATCGGTCATCTGTGAGGAAGACGATTTGTAACCCAATGATTATCATATGAAAAATGGACGCCAAAGCGTCCATTTTCTACTTATCCGACCAGATAAAGATACACATCCTCCAGATTTGGTCTTACCTCCTCTACCACACCAATTTGTGGCTTTTCCTCTGCCACAATGCGCAGGCATATCTTATCTGCCGAAAACATCATATTGGCAATTCTGGCTCCCATCTTTTCATACTCGCGTTGTTCTTCCTCTGTCACAAATACTTCGAACACTTTGTGCTGCATTTCCTCGATAAGCTGCTGCGGTGTTCCCTTTTTTACCATAATCCCCCGTTGCATTACAAGGATTTCTTTTGCAATATATTCCACATCTGAAACTACATGCGTAGCAAGCAGCACTATCTTATCTTTTGATATCTCACTGATAAAATTACGGATTCTGATACGCTCTTTCGGGTCTAATCCGGCAGTTGGCTCATCCATAATTAAAACTTTTGGGTTATTGAGCAATGCCTGCGCAATCAAAATGCGCTGCTTCATGCCTCCTGAGTACGCCTTTAATTTCTGATATCTTTCCTCACAAAGATTTACAACATTTAAAATATGTTCTATCGTATCTGTTGCCTCTCTTTTCTTCAATCCTTTCAATGCGGCCATATACCACAAAAACTGTTCTCCGGTAAATTCATCATACAGATTCTGCTGTTGCGGCATAAACCCAAGGCACTTGCGATAAGTCGCTCCCAACTTCTCTATTGCACTTCCATTCCATAATATGTTTCCGTAATCCGGTTTCAAATTTCCTGTAATCATATTCATCAAAGTACTTTTTCCGGCACCATTAGGACCTAGCAAACCATATACCCCAGGTGCAAATTTGTAAGAAAACTCTTTAACAGCAAATGTTTTCTGACGATTATAACTTTTTGAAATTCCCTCTAATCTCAACTCCATCTTTTCTCATTCCCTCTCCTGTTAAGTTACCACAATAATGATAAGAGCGTTGTACTAATATCCATCCGAAAATAATATAATACAATCAGCAAAATCCCAATTGTTCCAATTGCAATTATATTTGTGACCATTTCATTTCCACACTTTCGGGACAAAAGCAATCCTGTGTATGACGTTGCCGCAAACAACAATGCCTTTCCCAAAAACACCACTATCAAAAAAACTCCCATGGTCAGATTTCCCCGCAGTGCCAACAATGTAAGGTCCGACATTTTCTGTCCAAGCACCTGACCATTATCTATCAAAAAATATCTGATCCCGATTGGCAATTCTGCCAAGAAAAACATTAAAATTGTTCCTATCACTGCACAGCCATTCTTTTTCCGGCATAGCCTCTCTCTTCCCCATCGCGTGGAGCGGAGCAGCGGCACCATGCCCTTTTTCTCGTCTGCCGGATAGATTCCACTCAGCCACAAAATTGTTCCTATCAGCCCTACTGCACCTAATGAAAGATCCGTTCCGACATCATACCATACGCTAAGATAAGCCTGCTCGTCCACCCAGTATTTTTCATAAATACTGCCTTCTTTCTGCCGCAGTGCATCCAGTTGTGCAACAAGCATCTCTACCGCCTCGCCCTTTGATTCAAACTCTGTCTTTAACTGTTGTGCCAAAAACATATTCTTCCCGGTTGTGGTATCTCCCAGCGCTTCCAGTTGTCTCTCCAGTTCCTTCACATACTCCTGCTCATCTGCGACAAATTTTATACTCTCATCTGTCACTTTTCCGTGCAGTTCACTTAAATAACTGTGATACACTGCAACAGACAACGAATCATAATATTGATTTCCGGTCACATCTCTTACTTCCACACAACAAATAATTCCCGATAAAAGAAGAACAAAGCACTTTTTCTGCTGAAACAGAACCTTCCAGCATTCAAATCGGAAAATCCCAACATGTCTCCAAAGAAATCCCAGTTTTTTTCGAATCCAGAGCTGAACTTTTTCCAATCTGCTTTTCGTATGTATCTGGTAGGAAAAGTGAAACTTTAAAATTCCCCCTGCCAAAAATAATATCGCCAAGATGGTTGCAATTACAACTGTACATTGTTCTTTTCCGACCGCATGACCAAATATGTTCAGATTCACATAGGTACCAAACACATTTCTTGCATTCCAACAGAAAAACAGGTTGCTGCATTTTAGCCCATTTAGACTTCCACTGAGATCTAATCCCTGATACAGCCAGTACTCCGCCGCCAGAATTGCACCACCACAAGAAATTGCCAACAATTCATTTCGAATGGATATGCTGATAACGAAGATCAGTAATGCAAGCAATTCTGCCAAAACCAAACGAACAACAATCATTCCTACAAGTAATCCCAAGACCGTCATTTGCTTTGGGCAGTTACGAAATTCTGACACTGACTGCACACTTCTGTTCCAATTTCCATATCCGTAAAAATATCCAAGCAACCATGCCGAACTTATCTCCTGCAGCAAGAGATATCCTGCGGAAATAAAAAACATGACAGCTACTTTAGCTGTGATAAGTGGCACATGACCATTTTTCGTTCCTTTTAAAAGCAGCAATAAGCCACGGTTTCGCTCTTGATAGAATAAAACGTAAGAAAGAATTGCCAGAAAAATACAAAAGAAAAAAAATCCCCAATTGTATGACGCAAATTTCCGCACACCAAAACAGTTGTCTTGCTCAATGACCGTGCCATATAAGGGTTCAAAGTCCTTACACGTCTTCTCCAGATTACGATATACAAAACTATCCTCTCTAGAAAAAGCCGAAAGTCCTTCCAGACCTTTTGCTCTCTCTGTCATTCCCTCTAAAAAAACCGGATATGTCGCAGCATACTCCTTTTGTTTTTCCTCATCCTCCTGATAAAAACCATCCCGGTCAACCTCTCTGTTTCCTTTCAGATAGCTCTCATACTCCACTCTCTGCTCAAAAATATAATGATATGCCGGTGTATTTTTTTCATGTAAATATAATGCAAACAGATTTCCAAAGAGCAATATGATAAAAAATATCCACACCCATCTTACTTTGCATATTTTTTTGAATTCAAATCCCACAATACTCTTCTCTTTTCCCATCGCTACTCCATCTGATCTGCCGGTGCATAGTTCCACTCCACTATTTCTGTGCAGCTGTACGGCTCTCCCTGATAGCTTCCGATTGTGCTCTTATCAAAGTAGCAAAGTGTTGCGCCTGCCTCATTCTCGTCACTGCCCATAAAAAGGTAAAGTCCGTCTTCCATTCCAATTTCCGGATCTCCTCCGGTTTGAAATGGCATACCAAAAACATCCACCAGATTTCCTTCTGAATCATATACCTCATAGGTCTGTTTTTCTTCAACTCCACGAATCACCAGTGGTGAATTTGAAATATAAAGGTATTTTCCATCACTGAAATATTTTTTTCCCTGTACCTCGTTCTCCTTGAATATTTCAACATTGGAACCGTCTAAATCTGCAATATAACTTGTAGTTGTATCATTTAATTCTTTTCTTGTATCATAAACGCTCATTAGAATTCTATTCTGCCAGAACGTAACATTCTCTACCATCACCCCCGGTTCCTGGTCGGGTACCTTCAATTCTTCTACATCGCCGGTCTGTATCTGACAGACCATGTGCTTAAAATAGAAATAATCCAGATAATTATCATCTGTGATACCGCTGGTGTCCTCCGTTGTTGCCCCATGAACCGCAAAATAGACATAGTTCCCATATGCTTCTAAATTACTAACAGAATAAACAGTAATTCCTGCTTCTGTCTCATAAATTGTTTCCGCCTTTTTCTTTCCAAATCCTTTCAGATTAAGCTGTTTTACCGCATATTTTTCAATGGCCTTCTGAACTGCCGTCTCCGTTTTCTCCGTCGTATAAGTATGCTCTACAAAGTACAGTACATCCCTGTGAATACACCATTGTTCCACCGGTGCATTGTCCCATTTGTGAACCTTTTCTTTTTGGGAACCGTCTTCTTTTATCCGATATAGCGTCTGGAAATCTCCCTCCGCGTCAGATTCTTCTTCTATAAAATACAAATATCCATTACAATATGCAATCCCAACTTCTCCACCGAGTAAACTGTTATTCACATATGCATTACATTCCTCATACCGGCTCTCGTCTGTTTCCGCATTATGCAGACAATCTGCCTTGTTGCACAATGGAACGAGTTGCTGCGTTTTATCATCCAGATAATAAATATAATGGCCCTGTAAAAAGAAATATCCATCTTCGCCCCTTGCCTTTGTGTTGTAAAACAGACTTTTAAACATGTACTGATAATCACTTCCCTGTATATAGCTGTCCCCCAAATCTTCCTTTCCGCATCCTACAACCGATAATAAAACTATAATCATCAATAAAATTGCTGTAAATTTTTTCTGCATCACTTTTCCCCTCCTGACAATGCGTCTAAAAATGGTTATCCACTATATTTCTGTTGTGGATAACCATTTCTTATTCAACTATTTCCAAGATACCGATGATGGAATTGTTCCAACTACTGTTGGACTTGGGCTCCAACGATATTCATTATATGTAACTCTGTGATAACCTTTTCCTGCAACCACCTGCGCTCCACCAAGTTTCTTGGTAGCAGTTGCAGCAACTCCTCCTGATAAGCTTGACGAATTGCTAGCAGAAGTCGCATAATAAGAACTTCCCCACCAATAATAAACATCTACCGATACCGTTCTTGAGCCCCCTGATCTCGTAAATGTAGTAACTGCTGTTGCCGATGAATCAGTAGTCGTTACATAACCTGAAACTGCTGCTCCATCAATCGTTCCGTCTACTCTTGATGCAGCAAAAACCTGTGTATTACCTGTTCCCAATAAAATAATGCAACTCATTACTAATCCCAATACCATTTTCTTTGTTCTTTTCATCATTCTTTCTCCTTTTCGTTTGGTATTAATTTACCTTTGTCGTTGATGACGATATCCGTTCGCCAAACCCATTTGTATCATACACTGCTCCTGTAAACGAAAGTGTGTACTGATGTCCTGACTTTACTGCTACCGAATTACTTCCTATATATGCTGCCCCTTTTTTATTGACGTTCCAGTTTCCAACATACATATTTGTTGTATTGTCGTAAAGTCGAATTGTTCCTGTTATCTTAGATGTTCCTGCCTTTGCATAAACACAAACACCACATTGAGCAGTATTATTTGAAAATTGCAACAATGTAGTAACCCTTGTTGCAGCTGTATATCGCGGTGAAACATTTGCAGCTCCGACCAAACAAGTCTGCATTCCAGTCAATAACATTACGATACACAGGAATCTTACCAATACTTTCCTTGACCTTCTCACATGTTTTCCCCCTTTCCTCTATATTGATATCCCTCATGGATATCTATAAAAGAAACGTTTTACTTTTTCATTTCTCTACCATATTTTACAATTTTTTTCGTTTTTTTTCGATAAAAATTTTGAGTCTCCACCATACATCTCAATTTTTGCAATTCTCATTCACAGATACGGACGCTTTCCTGCATCTTTAACATCTCTTCTTTACTTAGCACACCTATAATTGTAAATGAAATATTTTCATCCTCCGACAGCCATGTCATGGTACTTTCTCTCCCCATATCTTCACTGGAGAAATAATAAATGGTATCACCGTTATTTCCGGTTATAACTGAAAATGTAACATCCTCATTATTTGTATTTGCATTGGCGTCACTTAATTCATACTCTAGAGCCAGGTTTACCTCACCATTGGAGTATACTATCAATCCCATCCCCATTTCCAAATAGTTATCCTCCACCAATTCATACCCTTTCGGCACATAACCCAGCTCGTATTTTGGCATTCCCGTCAAACCGGTTTCCTCTTTGAAATGGAATTCCACATGGTCATCAAACCATTCCATAAATTTATTTTTTGCTTCTATCAGGTATTGTGGATGTGAAACGGAAAATAAGAGCACAATCACCGCTGCTGCCGCTGCCACATAACCTGCACAGGTTCTTATCTTCTTTCGCCGCTTCTGTCTTCTAATCAAACGCTGCATCTTGTGGTAAAAAGTATCGGATAGCCTGTATTTCCCCTGAAGTTCATCCTTAGACGGTAGCTGTTCCATCTCTGCCTGATGTAACTCACAGATTATCTTTTTCAGTTCGTCTTCAAATTCCATCTCTGTCTTCACCTATTATTTCCCTCAACTTTTGCTTGCCCCGATACAGGCGCATCTCTACCGTTTTTGTAGAAACATCCATCACGTGGGCTATTTCGTGATTACTGTATTCGTAAAAATATTTCAAAACCAGAGTCTCTTTCAAAATTTCCGGAAGTTGTTCTAATAATTTTTTTACACACTCTTCCAGCTCTGCGCGTTCCAACATCTTTTCCGGTGATTTCTCCACGTTTTCATCATAAAGAATGAGATTTTCGACCTCATCATCTGACAGACGCTTCACTCTTCGAATCATATCGAAAGCCTTGTTCTTTACAATAGTAACGCACAACCCTTTCATTTCACTACAACTTAATGCGGAGTATTTTTCAAATTTTTCTGCCAGTTTTAAAAATGCTTCATGCACGACATTTTCCGCATCCGCCTGATTCTTCAAAATTCCGAGTGCAATATGATACATGATTAAATAATTTTCTTCGTATATTTTTTCAAATGTCTTTTTATCTTCTTCTGTCTCTATAAGGGATAAGTAACATAACATCTTTTTTACCTGCTTTTCCGGTCACAAAATATTTTATCGCCAGTTTTTCTGTGTCCCAATTTTTCTAACTATCATTGTACCATTTCTTCTTTTACATGGATAGTTACATATGCAAATTTATAAATAGGATTTTCCTATTCGATAAAGAAAAAGAGCACCGCTTACGCGATGCTCCAATCTGTTACTGCACAATTTCTACAATAACCTTTTTCTCTTCTTTTGATGCAGCGGCCTTTACCACAGAACGGATTGCCTTTGCAATACGTCCCTGCTTGCCGATGACCTTTCCCATGTCCGACTGTGCGACGCGCAGTTCTAAGACAATGGCTTTCTCGTCCTCGGATTCCGTCACAGTGACCTCATCCGGGAAATCAACAAGTGCTTTTGCGATTACTTCAACTAATTCTTTCATTAGGTCTACCTCGCAATCTTATTTTTCGATTCCAGCGCTTTTGAAAATTCTTGCAACTGTTTCAGTTGGCTGTGCTCCGTTTGCTAACCATTTCTTAGCTAACTCTTCATTTACATGATACTCGCTAGGATCTTTTGTTGGGTCATAAGTTCCAATCTCTTCGATACATTTTCCATCTCTTGGGGATCTGGAATCTGCTACAATGATTCTATAAAAAGGAGCCTTTTTCTGTCCCATTCTTCTCAATCTGATCTTTACTGCCATTACTTTCACCTCCTATGAAATATGCTGATACTTTATTTAAAAAGGAAAGCCCTTGAGCATTCCCCTTTTTCCTTTTTTCATCATGCCGGGCATCTGCTTCATCATCTTTCTCGCCTGCTCAAACTGTTTGACCAGACGATTGACCTCTGCGATATCAACTCCGGCGCCCTGCGCAATCCTGCGCTTTCTGCTCGGATTTAAGACAGATGGATTTCTTCTCTCCTCGAGTGTCATCGAGTAGATAATTGCCTCCGTCCGCGCCATATTCTTCTCGGCTGCCGCCTCGTCGATCTCCGGCATCTTCATGGCTCCCATCCCCGGCATCATACCAAGGATACTAGACAATCCACCCATTTTTTTCATCTGACTCACCGAATCTAAATAATCCTCGAAGTCAAATTCCGCCTTCTTCATCTTCTGCTCAAGTTTCTTCGCCTTCTCTTCGTCGAAGTCCTCCTGCGCTTTCTCGATTAAAGTAAGAACATCTCCCATTCCAAGGATTCTCGATGCCATACGGTCCGGATAGAACTGTTCCAAATCGGAAAGCTTCTCCCCCATACCGACATAGAGAATCGGTTTGCCGGTGACTGCACGAATGGAAAGTGCCGCACCGCCTCTGGTATCACCGTCTAACTTGGTGAGCACCACGCCGTCAATGCCAATCTTCTCGTCGAACATTCCGGCTACATTGACCGCATCCTGACCCGTCATGGAATCCACAACTAAAATGGTCTGGGATACCGCCACATTCTCCTTTATCTCAATGAGTTCCGCCATCATCTCCTCATCGATGTGAAGACGACCTGCGGTATCAAGGATTACGACATTAAAATCGTTCTTCGCAGCATGCTCTACAGCCGCTTTTGCGATATTGACAGGCTTGTTCTTATCCCCCATGGAAAAGACTTCAACGCCCTGCTTCTCCCCGTTAATCTGCAGCTGTTCAATCGCTGCCGGGCGGTAGACATCGCAGGCGGTCAGCAGTACTTTCTTACCTTTTACTTTAAGCTTTCCCGCAATCTTTGCCGTGGTTGTCGTCTTACCTGCCCCCTGAAGACCGACCATCATAATAATCGTCAGTTCTTTTCCGGGTCTGAGCGCAATCTCTGTCGTCTCGGAGCCCATGAGCCTGACCATCTCTTCATTTACAATCTTGATGACCATCTGCCCCGGATTGAGTCCGTTCATGACATCCTGACCAATCGCCCGCTCCTGCACCGCCTTGGTAAACTGTTTTACCACCTTAAAATTGACATCCGCCTCTAAGAGCGCCATCTTAACTTCCTTCAGCGCAATCTTGACATCGTCCTCCGTCAGACGGCCTTTCCCTCTTAAGTTTTTAAATACATTCTGAAGTTTCTCGGACAAACTGTCAAATGCCATCTTATAGCTCCTCTAATATCTGATTGGAAATCTGCTCGATTTCCTCCATGACTGCCTCATTCTTTGTCTGATGAAAATCCCGCGCAAGCTGATGAATCTGTTCCACCTTATTCTTCGCAGCCAAAAACTTCTCAATCAAATGAAGCTTCTCCTCATAGCCCTCGAGCGTCTTCGTGCACCTCTTAATCAAATCGTGCACACCCTGACGGCTGATTCCCATCTCCGCTGCAATCTCACCCAGTGACAAATCCTCAAACACAAACTTCTCATAGACGTCACGCTGATGCTCGTTCAAAAGTTCCCCATAAAAATCATACAGATAAGTCTGTTCTACTTTCTCTTCCATCTCTTTATGCCCCTTTCACGTCAGCACCTTTGAAAGAATAACACAAAAAAGAAAAGGTGTCAAGTATTTTTTCTTGACACCTTTTCTTTTTTATCATACCGTTCTAAAACAGGATTGCCATCTGCACAATCATGCACGCCATGCTGAGAACGGAGCAGACACCGTAGACTTTCTCGACGCCCCCCTCCGTGGCAAAATAGCCGATTGTCGTCAGCACAAAGACATCGGTACATACAATGAATGGCCACGTGTAAAACCCAAAGTTCACATCGCGAATCCGGGCAACCAGAAATGCTGCAGCAACCCCCGCCAAGAGGGCGATTATAATCACAAGAATCTCCAGCAGAACCGCTCCCGCCGTCCTTTTTTTCTTTTCCGCTTCCACGAGACCTTCCACGGTCTGCATTACGCCCTCCCCGAGTTCCGGGCCCATCTCACGCTCTTCTTTCGACTTTGGTTTCCACATATGACACCCCTGCCTTTCTGCTCCTATAAGCTTGTGCGTACCAGCTTCGGTTTAAATCCTTCTCTCTCTAACGCTTTGATAATCTGTTTTTTGTGGTCCGTCCCAAAACTTTCTAACGTAATTCGTAGTTCCACTGCCGCATTGCGGTTGATGGAGACGAACTGGTTATGCTCTAACTTGATGACATTTCCCTGTTCTTTTGCGAGAACTCCGGACACCTTGCAGAGTTCTCCCGGCTTATCCGGCAGAAGAACGGACACGGTGAAGATGCGGTCGCGCAGAATCAGCCCCTGCTGCACGATGGAGGACATTGTAATCACATCCATGTTACCGCCGCTCAAGATGGATACGATGCGCTTATCACTTACATCGAGATGCTTTAATGCCGCCACAGTGAGAAGTCCCGAGTTCTCGACTACCATCTTATGGTTCTCCACCATGTCGAGGAAGGCTGCTACCAGCTCGTCGTCCTCCACAGTGATAATATCGTCTAAGTTCTTCTGAATATACGGGAAAATATTGCTTCCCGGAGTCTTTACAGCGGTTCCGTCCGCAATGGTATTGACCGTCGGAAGCGTGGTGACTTTCCCCGCCGCGAAGGAAGCCTGCATACAGTTTGCACCGGCAGGCTCCACACCGATGACTTTAATCTTTGGATTTAAGAGTTTTGCGAGCGTGGATACGCCGGTTGCAAGCCCGCCCCCTCCGATTGGAACTAAGATATATTCCACCAGAGGAAGTTCTTTAAAAATCTCCATGGCGATGCTTCCCTGCCCGGTTGCAACGGCGAGGTCGTCGAAAGGATGGATGAAGGTGTAGCCGTGCTCCTCCGCCAATTCATAAGCCTTCTGGGCGGCTTCATCGTAGACATCTCCGCAGAGGACAACTTCTGCACCGTAGCTCTTCGTACGGTTCACCTTGATGAGCGGCGTCGTCGTCGGCATGACGATGGTCGCCTTACAGCCATAGCATTTTGCCGCGTATGCAACCCCCTGGGCATGATTTCCGGCAGATGCGGTAATCAGTCCCTTCGCTCGCTCCTCATCGGTCAGCGTGCTGATTTTATAGTAGGCTCCGCGCACCTTGTACGCCCCGGTGAACTGCATGTTCTCCGGTTTTAAGTACACCTTATTCCCTGTCTGCTCGCTGAGAAAATCGCTGTAGACCAATTTTGTCTCCAGTGTAACCTCTTTTACCTTTTCACTTGCCTCTTCGAATTTCTCTAATGTCAACATTACAATATCCTTCCTTTCCTACTCTTCCTTTTTCACATCAAACAGTGCATCCACAAATTCATCCGCGTCAAATTTCTGAAGATCATCGATTGTCTCCCCCACACCGATGTATTTGACAGGAATTCCAAGTTCGGAGTGAATCGCCACAGCGATTCCTCCCTTTGCCGTTCCGTCCATCTTTGTCAGAATAATGCCGGTGATATCCGCGCACTCGGAAAACTCTTTCGCCTGCGCAAGCGCATTCTGTCCGGTTGTCGCATCTAAAACAACAAGCGTCTCCCGGTAGGCATCCGGGTACTCCTTCTCCAGAATGCGGTTGATTTTTTTCAATTCCTCCATCAGATTCTTCTTATTGTGGAGTCTTCCCGCCGTGTCGCACAGCAGCACATCGGCATTTCTCGCCTTCGCCGCCGCCACGGCATCATAGACAACCGCCGCAGGGTCTGCACCGTCCTGCCCGCCGATCATCTCGACTCCGGCGCGGGACGCCCACTCGGAGAGCTGGCTTCCCGCCGCTGCCCGGAACGTATCCGCCGCTGCGAGGATAACTTTTTTATTCCGGTCTTTCAACTTGCCCGCAAGTTTGCCTACAGATGTAGTTTTTCCTACGCCGTTCACGCCAATGACAAGAACAACCGACTTCTCATTTTCAAAGCGGTATGCGGTCTCCCCCACATCCATCTGCGCTTTGATGCTTTCTATCAGAAGCTGCTTGCACTCCGCCGGCTCCTTGATTTTATTCTCTTTTACTTTTTCTTTCAGATCGTCTAAAATGGCTTCGGTCGCACGGACACCCAGGTCCCCCATGATCAAGACCTCTTCAATCTCCTCATAGAAGTCGTCATCGATGTTTGAAAAACCGTTAAAAATGGAATCGATTCCCGATACGATGTTGTCTCTCGTCTTGCTTAGGCCCGATACGAGCCGATTCCAGAAGCCCTTCTTTTCTTCGCTCATTCTCTTCCCTCTCTCCTTCCGCTATTTGTCGAGTTCATCCTCAATCAGGTTGACCGATACTAAGGTGGAAACCCCTTTCTCCTGCATCGTGATACCGTACAGACGGTCCGCCGCTGCCATCGTACCACGCCTGTGCGTGATGACAATGAACTGTGTATTTTTTGTCAGCTTATGTAGGTATTTTGCAAAGCGGCTGACATTCGAATCATCGAGCGCCGCCTCAATCTCATCGAGAAGACAAAACGGCGACGGCTTTAAGTTCTGAATCGCAAACAGAAGGGAAATCGCCGTTAAGGATTTCTCCCCGCCGGACATCTGCATCATGTTCTGTAATTTCTTTCCCGGCGGCTGTGCAATAATTCGTATGCCGCACTCTAAGATGTCCTCGTCCTCGACGAGTTCGAGTGTTCCCTTCCCGCCTCCGAAGAGCTCTTTGAACACTTTGTCAAACTCGCGCTGAATCTCCGCAAACTTCTCTAAGAACTGCTTCCGCATGCCGGTGTCTAACTCCTCGATAATGCCGACTAAGGTTTTCTCCGCCTCGACAAGGTCATCGTGCTGTCCTTTCAAAAACTGGTAACGCTCGGAAATTTCCTTGTAGTCCTCGATGGCATTGACATTGACATCCCCTAATTTCCGAATGTCGTCCTTAATCTCCGCAATCAGTTTTTTCAGCGCCGGAAGGTCACTTAGTTCCTCATCCCGCAGTTCCATCGCCGCGTGGGGCGTCAGTTCATATTCTTCCCACATGTAGTTTGTCTGATTCGTCTGCGCCTCCTCTAACTTCTCCCGCTGGCTGTTCAAGCGGAAAATTTCTTTGTCGAGTTCTGTAATGCGCTTGGAGATGTCCTCCCTCTTTTGGAAAAATCCCTTGTAGCTTACAGACATCTCTTCCTTTTTCGCAATGTTCTCTTTTAAATCCTGCTCTAACTTCACATAGGTGTCGTCGGACGCCGTGATTGTCTTGCGGATTTCATCGATATCGTGCTCTTTCTTTGTGACATCCTCCCTGGCTGCCTTTGCCTCCTGCTCGACCGCCTCGTAGTCCATCTCGAAACGGAGAATCTCATTCTGAAGACGCCCTAAGTTCTCGAGTACGAACTCAATCTTCTGACTGACATTCGCCTCCTCCAACTGTATCTTCGACACCTCAGCGGACGCCTTTTCCTCCATTCCGGCGTGCTGCTCTAAGATTGCCTGGAATTTTTCTTTCTCCTCCGCAATTTCAGCCTCACGCCTCTTTGCGTACTCGACTTCCTCCTCAATCTGATTCCTGCTCCGGTTGATTTCCTCTACCTGTTTCTCAATCTCTATATTCTCCGCTTTCAGGCCCGCATAGACGTTCTCGCTCTCATTCTTCTGCTCCGATGCGCGGTCCACATTGAGTTTGGCTGTATTCTGTATGAGATACTGTTCCTGAATCTTAGTCTTATTCTCCTCGATGTCCTCCGCCAAAAGCGCCTGTGCCGTCTTAATCTCGTCCAAACGGCCGCGCGCTTCCCTGATGTCCTTCTCCAACTTTGCAGTCTTTCCCTCGAGTTCCTCAATCTCGCGGTTTCTCGCCAACAGATTGCTGCTGTTGCGGAAAGCTCCACCTGCCATCGAACCGCCGGGACTTAAATATTCTCCCTCCAATGTAACAATATGCAAAGAATAGTGATGTTTTCTCGCAATTGCAATCGCATGATCGATGGTATCTGCCACGATGACACGCCCGAGCAGATAGGAGATGACTCCGTCGTACTTTGCGTCGGCATGGACTAATGTGTTGGCAAGGCCGATGACCCCCTGCTCCTTCAGCGCCTCCTGATTCTTGAAGTTGCCTCTTCCATCTACGCTTGTCAATGGTAAAAAAGTGGCACGCCCGAGACGGTTCTGCTTCAGGAAAGAAATCATCTTCTTCGCCGTCTCCTCGTCCTCCGTGACAATGTTCTGGATATTGCCGCCTAAAGCCGTCTCAATTGCAATCTCATACTTTTTATCAACCTGAATCAGATCTGATACGACACCAAGCACACCCCTGTTGGTCGCTTTCTGCTCCATGACCTTTCGGATACTGTTTCCATAGCCGTCGTAGCGCTCCGCGATATTTTTTAAAGATTCGAGGCGTGACTGCTCTTTGTGATACTTTCCTAAGGACTCCTCGAGTGTCCGGCTCGTCTCGATGGATTTGCGCTTCCACTCTCTGTTCTGCTCCTCTAACTTTGCGCCATTTTTCTTGAGCTCTTCAATCGTCTGGTCCGCGATTTCTAACTCCTTCTGATAGCCCAAAAGAACCGATTCTAAGTCGGCCTCCTCGCTCTTTCTGGCAAGCAGCCGCTGGTTCAGCTGCGCCTTGCGGATATTGATCTGCTCTAACATCGTGTCACATCTCTGCTGTCTCGCCTTGATGGAAGCCTTGTTATTCAAAAGTTCAATGACTTCCTTCTGACCTTTGTCCATGCCCTCATTGCAGCGCGCAATCTCCGCCTGCACTTCGTTCAGGCGGCTGAGCGCCTCCTCCTTGCGCACGGAGATTTCCTGCATCTGTGCATCTAAAGAAGCCTTCTCCTCCTCGTACTCCCGCTTGGAGATGAGGCGTTCCTCCTTATCCTTTGTGATGGCTTCAAGACGGCTCTTCATGTGTTCATCCGTCATTTTCGCCGCGTTAATCTGCTCTTTTAGGACGTTGATCTGACCTTCTAACTTGCCCTTTGTGACGGTGGAATTGCTGATATTTTCGCGAATCGACGTAATTTTCTCGTCGAGCGCCTCCATATCCTGTTCCATCTTCTCATACTCTGTCTTGATGTTCTCGTAAGACTCATTCGTCTCCTTCAGTTCATCATCTGCAATATGGAACTTGCCCTCCACCTCTTTCAACTGGGCTTCAATCCGCTCTGCCTCTAACAGGAACATATTGACATCGTAATTTTTCAGTTCCTCTTTTTTCTTCAAATAGATGCGTGCCTTCTCCGCCTGCCGCTCGAGCGGTCCGACCTGACGTTCCAACTCCGCTAAGATATCGTTGACACGCACGAGGTTCTCACGTTCGTTCTCGAGTTTTTTCTGTGCGGTTGCTTTTCTCTTTTTGTATTTTACAATCCCTGCCGCCTCATCAAAAAGCTCGCGGCGC
Source organism: uncultured Roseburia sp. (assembly GCA_964495195.1). Taxonomy (GTDB): domain Bacteria; phylum Bacillota; class Clostridia; order Lachnospirales; family Lachnospiraceae; genus Roseburia. The sequence goes on along the minus strand of CAZBUW010000016.1, from coordinate 20,262 downwards.
TCCTCCGGCTTACCGTTTAAGATACGTTCAATCTGACCCTGACCGATGATGGAGTATCCCTCTTTTCCGATACCGGTATCGTAAAAAAGTTCCGTCACGTCCTTCAGACGGCAAGGGCTGCCGTTGATGAGATACTCGCTCTCACCGGAACGGTACACTCTTCTCGCCACCGTAACCTCCTCGAAATCGACCGGCAGCACATGGTCCGAGTTGTCCATCGTGATGGCAACGTAAGCATAGCTGAGCGGTTTCCGGTTCTCCGTCCCCGCAAAAATGATATCCTGCATGCTCGCTCCTCGGAGCTGCTTTGCGCTCTGCTCTCCAAGCACCCAGCGCACGGCATCCCCGACATTGCTCTTTCCGCTTCCGTTTGGTCCGACGATACCTGTAATTCCATTGTGGAAATCAAATACAATCTTATTTGCAAACGATTTAAATCCATGTACTTCTATACTTTTTAAATACATATATTATCTCCATTCCCCGATTTTAAAGTCCTACTTTTTCACCTGAGGTTTTAAAAGGAGAAGCGCCTGATAAGCGGCTTCCTGCTCCGCCGCTTTCTTGGTATGACCCTCGCCATGACCAATTACCTTCTCCCCGATTTTGGCATCCACGGTAAATTTTTTATCGTGGTCAGGACCTTCCTCCGCGACTAATTCGTAGGAAAGTTCCTCCTCGTAGTTCCCCTGTACAACCTCCTGAAGGATAGTCTTGCTATCATAAAAGAGCTGTTTGTTCTCAATGTCCGTCAGAATAAATCTGTGGATGAACTCTTTTGCACTAGCAAAACCACCGTCTAAATAAATGGCGCCAATCACTGCCTCTAACGCATCCGACAAAATGGATTTGCGGTGTCTTCCGCCTGTCTGGTTCTCCCCCTTTCCAAGAAAGAGATAATCTCCGAGCGCAATCTCCTTGGTACAGAGCGCTAAAGTCGGCTCACAGACGATGCTCGCCCGCAGCTTTGTCAAATCTCCCTCCGGGAGTTCCGGATACTCATGATATAAAAAATCACTCGACACGATCTCTAAGACCGCATCCCCTAAGAACTCAAGTCTCTCATTGTCCGAATGTTTTTTCATATGTTTTTCATTGGCGTAGGAACTGTGTGTCAGTGCCTGTCTGAGCAGTCCCTTCTGTTGAAATTCATATCCTATCTTTTCTTCTAATTCCTGTTGTTTTGGCATATTTTCCTCACTCCTCTTATTATAAAAGAAGAAAAGCCCTTTCTGCAAGAAAAGGCTTTCTAACTCTCTTTTTCCTTAGTTTAAAGCGTTCTTGATCTGCTCAACGGCATCTGCAACTGTCACAATGTTCTCAGCGGCTTCGTTGGCAATCTCAATATCAAATTCTTCTTCCAATCCCATGATAATCTGGAAAATGTCCAAAGAATCTGCTCCCAAGTCATCTACAAATGTAGTGTCCATCTGAATCTCTTCCTCGTCTACGTTCAAGACTTCCGCAATAATTTTCTTTAATTTTTCGAATTCCATAATTCCAATTCCTTTCTATTCTTCCTCATTGCTTTCTTGTATGATATTTTTCTTAATCTTACCGTTGATGTCCTCTTGCTTGAATGTGACACACTGGTAGATTGAATTCGTAATCTCTTTCGCCTTAGAACTTCCGTGTGTCTTTACCACAAGACCATTCAATCCCAACAGAGGCGCTCCTCCGTACTGGCTCGCATCGAAAGTCTTAATTGTCCCCTTCAATGCCGGCAGCGCTAACGCTGCACCAATCTTGCTCTTTAAGGTACTCATCATACCTTTTTTGATCACTCCGATTAAAGTGGCGCTCAGACCTTCGTACAATTTCAAAATAACGTTTCCCACAAAGGCCTCGCACACAATGACATCCGCCTCGCCCCTTGGAATCTCTCTCGCTTCAATGCTTCCGACAAAATTGATATCACTGCACTCCTTCAGAAGCGGAAACGTCTCCTTAACTAAGGCATTTCCCTTCTCCTCCTCCGCACCGATATTGACAATCGCCACGCGCGGATTCTTAATTCCGAGTACATTCTCCATATAGATTGATCCCATCTTTGCAAACTGTACAAGATGAGAGGCTCTCGCATCCACATTCGCTCCGCAGTCAATCAGCAGAGACACTCCTTTTTCTGTCGGGATAAGAGGGGCCAATGGCGGTCTCTCGATTCCTTTGATTCTTCCTACGATGACCTGTCCACCGACTAAAACAGCTCCCGAGCTCCCGGCTGACACAAAGGCATCCACTTCCTTCTGCTTCACCATGTTCATTCCCACTACAATCGAGGACTGTTTCTTTTTGCGGATTGCGACCACAGGAGGCTCCGCAGTTTCAATAACTTCCTCCGCATGGACAATCTCAATCTGTTCCTTCGCATAAGAATACTTCGAGAGTTCCTCTGCCACCACATCTTCCTGACCCACCAGAAAAATCTTGATGTCATTTCTTCCTGCAACCGCATCAACTGCACCTTTTACAATCTCTGTCGGCGCATTGTCACCTCCCATAGCATCCAATGCTATCTTTGTTACATCCTGCATATTCTGTTACCCCTTCCAAATGTGCCGCCCTGATGAAGAAACATCAGACTGCACAGACCTCTTAAAAAAATATACTATAACTCCATCTATAAATCAATAAGAAATCCAAAGAAAAATCGGATTAAAACTCACGATTTTTTTCGTCCTCTGCGGCAAGATCTTCCTCACTCATATATTTGCGGAATACTTTTTCCAGCAGAAAACTTTGAATCAGCACAAAAATACCGGTGAAAAATACCGGCGTGAACGGCACTATGTACGCCAGGAATGCAAATACAGCAGCAAGAAGCAGCAGCAATATCGTCTTGTCAAAATTGACGATTGCAATGATAATTGCATTTTTCATGGTGTTTTTCGTACTGTTCTCAAACCTTGCTATGTACGGAAACAGATAAAGCCCCCATGCCACAAGCACAGCCATCAGCAGCAGAAAAACATAAAAGAACACTCCCACACTCTGTCCGCTAGAAGCAAAATGCCACATGATATAGATATCCATCCCCAAAAATGCAGCCATCAGCAGCCAGAGCAGCCAAACCAATGTAGCCTGTTTGAAATTGTCTTTAAAAGAATGAAAAAATTCTTTTGTCGCATATCCCAGCCCGCGGCGCACCGTCTTTTGGATGGTATAGTAGAGTGCTGTCGTAGATGCCCCTATTGTAATGACCGGCAGGCTGCACACAAACCATAACAGTCCCAGGTAAATACAGTCCACCAGCTTGTTGACTCCCCTGAAAAACGGATTGTCCAAATTCAAAAAATCACCCATGTTCATCCTTCCTTCTTTATAGAACTTTCCTATATCACGAAAAAAGGCTTTCCGAGCTTTCGGAAAGCCTTAGATTCAAATTAATCCTGAGCAATAATCTCTTTTTTGTTGTAGGAACCGCAATTCTTACAAACTCTGTGCGGCATCATTAACTCTCCACATTTGCTGCATTTTACTAAAGCTGGAGCAGTCATCTTCCAGTTTGCTCTTCTTTTATCTCTTCTTCCTTTGGAAGATTTATTTTTTGGACAAATTGACATTTACTTACACCTCCTTAAATTTGTTAAAGATATCTTGGATAGCTGCCATTCTTGGATCAAGCTCTGTTCTCTGGCATCCACACTCACCCTTGTTCAGGTTATGACCGCAGACTTTACAAATTCCTTTGCAATCTTCCTTGCACAGAACTTTCATCGGCCAGTTCACCAAAATCTCTCGATAGATAAGCTTATCTACATCCAGATCAAATCCAATCAGGTAGTCTGTATCATCCATTTCTTCATCGTCTTCTTCTGAAGCGATCCTGACAGAACCTTCCTGCAACGGAATCTCCCTGTCAATCTCAAAATGGAGTGTTGTCGGAACCTCTTCCAGACAACGGTCACACGGAATCGCCATCACAACTTTCACTTCCCCGGAAATCAGCAGTCGCTTGTTCTCCCTGTTCGTCATTTGTAATGTTACCGGTGATTTCTCAACAATAGGAAATTCACCTAATCTTGATACAAAAGACTCCATCCCAATGGTGACAGTCTTTTGGACTTCTTTGTTCTCACAAGATAAAACGTCTCGAATATCTATAATCATGGTTCTCTCCTAATGCTTGTTGCAAAAACAAACGAGGTTTTCACACCTAAACAATTATACATAGGTGCACCTCGTTTGTCAATCACTTTTTTTCGTTTTTATTTTACAAGTGCAACTGTCTCGCGGGCAATTGCAAGCTCCTCGTTTGTAGGAATAACGGCAACTTTTACCTTAGAATCGTCGGTGGAGATTACAACCTCGTCTCCAAATGTCTTGTCGTTTACATCCTTCTTGATGGAGATTCCGAGATAACCTAAGTATGCGCAGACTTTTTCACGCACGAGTCCGACATTCTCACCGATTCCGGCGGTAAATGCGATTGCATCCACACCGTTCATTGCAGCGACATAGGAGCCAATGTATTTTGCAACTCTGTAGCAGAATACTTCCACCGCGTCTTTTGCGAGTTCATTTCCCTCTTTGATAGCAGCCTGAAGGTCGCGGAAATCGGAAGAACCGCCTGTCATTCCCTGAAGACCTGATTTCTTATTCAAAACAGTCATGATACCGTCGATGTCAAGATTCTCCTTCTTAGCGATGTACTCCATGATAGCCGGATCGATATCACCGGAACGAGTTCCCATCACAAGTCCCTCGAGCGGAGTCAGTCCCATGGAAGTATCCACGCACTCTCCGTTCAACACGGCGCTGATGGAGGCACCGTTTCCGAGGTGCGCTACGATAATCTTAGAATTCTTTAAATCCATGCCCAAAAACTCAGCCGCGCGTTTGGATACGAAGCTGTGACTGGTTCCGTGGAAACCGTATCTTCTCACTTTGTATTTCTCATAGTACTCATGCGGCAGACCGTAGAGGTACGCTTTCTTTGGCATTGTCTGATGGAAAGCGGTATCGAATACACCCACCATCGGCACGTTCGGCATGAGTTCTTTGCAGGCATCGATTCCGATTAAGTTCGCCGGGTTGTGGAGCGGTGCAAGGTCGTTGCACTCCTCGATTGCTTTCAGTACGTCCGGAGTCAGTACGGTGGATGCAGCAAATTTCTCTCCCCCGTGTACGACACGATGACCGACTGCATCAATCTCAGAGAGGCTCTCAATCGCGCCTGTCTTCGGATTGACCAGAGCGTCTAACACCATCTGAATAGCCTGTTTATGTGTCGGCATAGCAGCCTCTGTAATCTCTTTGTCAAGACCGGTCTTCTGATATACCAATCTTCCGTCGATTCCGATTCTCTCGCAGAGACCTTTTGCTAAAACGGCTTCTGTCTCAGAATCAATCAACTGATATTTTAAAGATGAGCTTCCGCAGTTAATTACTAATACGTTCATATTTTCCTCCTTTAGTTATCCGCCTTCAAAAACGGACCGCATATAGTTTAAGTATACGCCTCAATGCTTTTTGAAACAAGCCACTTTTTACCAGATTCCTTGTATAAAATGAAAAACAGCCTGCTAAATTTTTAACAATATTGCAGTACACATTTGAATCATGTTAAAATGGTGGGAGATATTTTTACATTCTTAATCGATAGGAGCAGAAAATGAAAATCATTGGAATCATTGCAGAATACAATCCATTTCACAACGGACATGTCTGCCAGATAGATAAAATAAAGAGGGACCTCGGCGCGGACTGCGTCGTCGTGGCGATGAGCGGAGACTTTGTGCAGCGCGGTGAGCCTGCGCTGGTTGACAAATACGCGCGGGCGCGGATGGCGCTCTCCTGCGGAGCAGACCTCGTCGTGGAGCTCCCGGTCGTCTGGGCAGCCTCCTCCGCGGAGAATTTTGCCATGGCAGGCGTCACACTCTTTGAAAAAATGGGGTGCGTGGACGGCATCTGCTTTGGCGCGGAAAGTAACGACCTCACACTTCTTACTGCCATCGCGGACATTCTCGCCGACGAACCTGAGGACTATAAGCATGTTCTTGCCGCAGAATTAAAAGCCGGGAAAAATTTTCCATCCGCCCGCGCAGCAGCCTTGAAAGCGTGCCTCGGTTCCGTTGATACCGATGGAATTCTAACCTCTCCAAACAACATTTTAGCCCTTGAATACCTAAAGGCAATCAGACGGAGACACTCCTCCCTCGCCGCTTATCCAATCAAACGTGAGGGCGCCGGATACCACGACACAAAAATCGCAGCGTCATCTGAGCCGGGTGCCGCTGTATCCGGGATGGACGACGTTTCATACACGCCGGGTGCCGCCGCGCTTCCGACCGCGTCCGCGAGCGGCATCCGAAACTTTCTCGCAAAGCATTCTTCCCTTCTCGCGGATGCGTCAGACAGTCACGCGCCAGGTCCCGACATTTTTGCCCCGCCCTCCCCTCTCGCCTCCGCCATGCCCGGGTCTGCTCTTTCTATTTTAAAAGAATACTGCGCTTCCTCACCTCTTGTCACTGCGGATGCCTGTTCCGCACAGCTTGGATACCGGCTTCTCCTGCGCCGGCAGACGGGCTATGCAGACATCATGGACTGCAATGAGGACATCTCGAACCGCATGATTCGAAGCCTTGCCGAATACAACTCTTTTTGTAGTTACTGTGAGACTGTCAAAACGCGCGACATCACCTACACAAGGATGAGCCGCATCCTAACGCATCTGCTCTTAGGGATTGACAAAGAACTTGAAACGCTCGGAAAACAGCTTGATTATATCCCGTATCTGCGGATTTTGGGATTGCACAAAAATAAGCCCTCTCTTTTTTCTGTTCTAAAAGAGAAGGCTCATGTTCCGCTTATTTCCAAATTGTCTAAGGCTAACGCCCTTCTGTCCAAAGATGCGATGGCGCTCTTAGAAAAAGACATTTTCGCGGCAGATTTTTATGAGCAGATGAAAGTGCTCTCCGCTCCGAATTCCCCTATTGCAAAAGACTCTGATTCAAGAGTTCCGTCGGAGTACGAACGGCAGATTGTCATTCTGCCATAACAATCCCTATCTGGAAAAAACTTTTTTTCCATAGTATTCTGCGGCGATAAACGCTACGATCGGCACCGTGCAGACAATTCCCATACTGCCCGCAACCGCCCGGATAATCTCAATTGCCACAAAGTCCGTGTTCATCAGCTGCTGGAATGTCACGCCGTAGGAGTAAATCATCAACAGCATGTTGAACGAATTCCCTGCAAATGCTAAAATCAGAGTATTTGACATCGTTCCCATCGCATCCCGTCCGATATTCATGCCGGATAGGAACAATTCTTTCGCTTTTAATCCCGGATTCACCTCATGCAGCTCCGCGATTGCCGAGGTGATGCTCATCGCCACATCCATAACCGCTCCCATACACGCAATCAGAATTCCGCATAGAAACAGATCTCTCAGATGCAGGTCTGTCGTCGACGTAATCAAAAGGAGCGTCTCCGCCTCCTCCATCTGATATGTCGTCACATGCATGAGGCTGTTGGCAATCTGTGCAAACAATGCGCCCGATACAACGCCGCACACGCTTCCGACTGCGGCGACAACCGTCTTTCCGGTCCAGCCGTCAATAAGATAAAAACACAAAAAGTTGCAGATTAAAATCAGCAATATGGTAACAAGGAGTGTGGAATACCCCTTCAACGCCAGAGGAAGCAGAACAAACAAAATACAGATTATGGTAAAAATCAAACCGACAACCGATTTTGCTCCCTTTTTTCCGCCCACCAGAATCAGTACCAGAATAAATGCGGCCACACATCCAATCATCTGCGGCACGCGGTAATAGTTGTATACCGACACCTGATAGGTTCCGTCGTCTAAAGTGTCAATCCGGACGGATATCTTATCCCCCTCGACCGCCCTGACATTGTAGAGCGAACTGAAATAATTGGTGGTTGTGGCGTAATCTCCCTTGTATCTTCCGGATAAAATCTTGACTTCGATGTCCATACTGCCGCGCAGGATACCGTCTGTGGTCTCATCGACCTCCGTCCTGTCCTCTAAAATCCGGTTTACCAATGCAACCTCGTACTCCACTCCCGAAGTGTCACTGCTCTGATACCTCGGTCTGTCATGATTCGCAAAATAAAGCAATCCAATAAAAGCAATGGCAGCCAGTGTCAATGACACAAGGCTGCCAACCAGTCTCTTTGGTGATTTGCTTTTAGAGAGATCTGCCTGCGTCCGTTTCGTTGTCTTTTTCTTCGAACTCATATCTTCTCTCATTCTGCCATTTCAAATGGCCTTCCTCTTAAAAATATCTCTTTTTCTTTCCCTGGATAATCACCATAGCGCCCATCGCAAGCAGGAGAATATATCCAGCGATATTTGTATCATCACCCGTCTTTGTAGACGTTGCATACGCAGCTTCATCCATTACTATAACATAATCGGATGCATGGGTAAATACCATATTCGCATTGCCGTTCTCGTCAATGAGATAGCTTCCCTGCAGTTCAAGTTTTCCGGTTGTCTCATTGTAGTAGAACAGATTTGCGTACTGGCCTGCATACTCTTTTCCGACATACATAACCAGCGTTGCCTCAAATCCGAAGTCTCCATCGTAGTTAAGGCTGAACTCTAAGTATCCGTTTCCGTCTGCTGCAACTGCATCGACGAGGTTCTGTGGAATCTCTCTGGTATTTAATGTCACGCCCAGATCGATATCCTTAAAATCACTTCCTGTAATCTTCTTTCCGTTGATAATCCATTTCACACCATTGGACATCTGAAATACCACGTTCTTATCCTGACCCTTTAAGGCGTCTAACACGCTTCCGGAAACTACATTTGTATTTGTCATGTTGACGGTCAGTGTTCCACCCTGTGGCAGAGCATTTACAGCATCGACCACATTGCTCCAGCCTTCCGCTCCATCGGCAGAAATCTCTCCCGTCACAGATTCTTTTTCCGTGTTGTTGTCCGTGTCTTCTTCGTCGTCCTGCTGCCCGCCGGAAGCCTCCGCTACCAGCTTAATCTCATCACAGTTGCGGACTCTAAGGCATGTCACTGCCTCATCGGAATCTCCCTCCGGATGTGCGTAGACAAGTCCTACCGCCGAGACGGTATTTCCCTCTTTCACAATGGATGCGAGTTCATTCGTCCCCGTCGTTGCCGACAAGATATATCCGTCGATAAACACGTTGGCGACTGCACCACTTCCATCCTCTAACCACATCTGTGACACGCCTGTCCCTGCGGTATCATAGAGAACATCTACCACTTTGCCCTCCACCTGGACAAGTTTTCCGCCGGACTTGCCGTAATTCATGGCATCCGCCGCGCTCATCTTCTCCGGTGCAAATACATAAGGTTCCTCGTCTGTCAAAACCTTACTCTCCATCACCTGTAACTCCTTATCACCCTGATATGCATCCACATATCCGGTGATGCGAATCTTTGTACCGATCTCGAGTCCACTCTCAGAATACGGGAATACGGTGATTCCGCCTGTCTCATCCTGCACATAAATGGTATCAAAGAACGTATTTCCCTCTACGCTCGTACCTGCTGTCACATAACCTTCAATGGCATAGACGTCCCCCATCTGTCCATTGTTTCTCACTTCCGCAATCGTGCTTCTCGGGAGTTCCACTTTTACATCATCTAAAATATTTTCTGCGATTGTGCGGTTTAAGTATGGTAAATCCCAGATATTGTCCAATTCCGCTTTTACTTCGAAGTCGGAGATGAATACCGTACCTGCGACAAACACATTCGCACCGCTGTCGAGTGTCTCATGTGCGAGGGCAACCACATTTCCCTTCTCCACATAAGTCGGACTTCCGGACACTTTGTTTCCGGCCTCATCCTTGCAGTCGATGGAATATGTGGTGTCATACCCTGTCACCAACGCCTCCGCCTTTCCTGCTGCAACCGCATCTGCGCTCAGGTTTACCGTACATCCGCTGTAAGCACTGTACTCCTGCCCCTCCACGACATTGCCGTTCGCATCTACAGAATCTGCGATAGCTCCTGCGAGGTATTTTGAATCTGCATTGTAGTTTTTCAGGTATAAACGATATGGCTGACCGCCGTTATTTTCCTCGTCATATGCCTCATCACTGTTTAAAGTTGTAGTTGCACCGATTGCCGCCAACAGTCTGTTCATCTCTGTAGCGGTCTGGCCGCTTGTGGAATCCTGATAATCCGCGATACCACAGGCAATCAGAGTTCCTCCATTGTCCGTGTAATCTTTTACAAGCTCTATAAATTCGTCACTGAAATGTGCCGGTTCATATGCTCCCGCATTTGCCGTTCCCGACTTTTTCGCAGGGGCCGAAATGATGAGCAGCGCACAGTCCGCCAACGTCTCCGCCGTAATCTCATCTTTTACGACTTCCACCTTAACGCTCTTGTCGCCTGCAATCTTTGTAAAGTTGCCGACATTTCCGCCGTAGTAACCGGTCACATAATCATTGTAGTGTGTCCCGTCAATCACGACCTTTGTCACCATCTCAGGCGATACATAGGTCAGTTTCAGAACACTCTTGTACACTTTTTCGACGCCGTTCATCGTTGCGTTGACTACGGCATCTAGCTGCATGTTTCCGACTCTTTCATAAGTAAAATCAAAGCTGTATGTCGCTGTTCCCATAGATGCTATGGAAGCAAGCCCTGCTGCTGCAAGGTCTGCATTATGTACCACTTCTCCATCCACCAAAAACTGAATGGAATTGATTTCCATCTCTGTATTCTCATTGTTGTACAATTCTAAGTCAACCGTGAGAGCCTCGCCCTCCACCGGGAGAACTTCGTCGGTGGAGATGCTGTTGATTCCTGCTGCCTCCACTTCTCCGACCCACACCGGTGCGGTGACTGCGATATCGCCGTCGTCCTCCACAATTTTCAGATAGTAGTAAGAGTAATCATTGTCCACCGTAAATTCTACGGTTTCACTGTTTCCCTTCACTTCCTTTGTGTCGAGTACAAGTCCGCCGTTTGTAATGACAGAGACACTTCCGATAGAGGAATCTGTCGGATCGCTCAACTTTGCGGAAAGTTTGACGGTATCTCCCGTCATGCCCTCCTCTAAGATGGTTCCCATCTCGTAACCGTCGAGCGTATAGTAAATGCTCAAATCATTATCCTCTGTCGCATAGACACGATAATTGCGCATCGCATCGTAAATATTCTCTCTTGTGAGACTGTCTGCCATCACAACGCTTCGCCCGGTATTGGCATCTCCCCAGAGTCCTTTATGGTTGTCCTGATTGTTCGTCGGTGCGACATGCCATCCCTTGTCTAATGCTCTCTGGTAGTACTCGTAGGATGGGAAATAACCGGAGCTTCCGATTGCGCCCTCCCCGTTACCAACTTCGATTGTTGTAATTAAATCATCAATCTCTTCGTCATAGTATGCAAAATCGCTGAAATCACCGAACGTAGTTCCCGGATGATTGAACTGACTGATGGAATCCGTATCAGTCTTCAATGTCGCATAATAATTCTGCAATGCCGTCGCATACGTCGAATATGCCGTCTGCGTTCTGCTCTGGAATCCATCCGAGTTAAAGGTGTTCATATGGCCAAGTCCGTTTGACCAGGTCATCTCAAAGCCAAAAATTCCAACAAACTTATCCGTTGTATACTCCTGCGCTTTCTGCTGTCCCTCTACCCACTCTGTACTGACGGAACCGTCTGCCAAAGACGCCTGATCCGCATTGTCAAAAGAGTTGGAGTGATCCGTCACCGCGAGGAAGTCAATCTGCTCTGCCTTCTGCGCATGCTGGTAAGCCTCGTCGATTGTTCCCGCTCCATCAGAATAGGAGGTGTGGGAGTGAAGCTGTCCAAAGTACAGATTGTAGGTTGCATTCTTTCTCTCCGTGTACGAGAGGGTTGTCACACTGCTGTCCTTGCATCCCGCTTTCACTGCCTTTACCAGATAGGTTGCCGGAAGCGTGCTCAAGGTAAGTTTTCCTGTCAGTTTACTCCATGTTGCACCATTATCTAAGGAGTACTGAATCTCTGCGCCCTCCGTCTCGCAGGTCACATTGACCTGTGTGTTTTTCGCAACCGCACCACCGTTTGGCGTTGCCTTCACAGGTGCGCACTGTACCTGTGTATAATCAACTACATTAATAATACTGTCTGTCTTTCCCTCTAAGGAAGCGTATGCCTTTACGGTTACACCGTCCTTTAAAAGCTCCTCTGTAAGAACCGGCTTAGCCGATGCATCATACACATTATAACTGCCGTCATTCCATGCGTAGTGAATGACTGCCCCCTCTGTTGCACAGGAGAGTGTCAGTTCCTGACCTGCTACCATCTCCCCCGCTTCCGGTGAAAACTTAACCGGTGCACAGATGGCATCCGACAATACCGGGGATGCCGTAATCTTCACGCCGGAGAGATAAAGATTTCCTCCGCTTCCCACTGTGCCGTTATTAATGCTCACACTTCCCGGTGTCAGACGCAGCCACAGTTCCTCCGATGCGTTCGCCGCCTGTGGAAGCGCTGCGGAAAAGTCATAGAATGTACTTTTTGCGGCGATGGTAAACGTCCCGGCATTTACAAAATTCGTTCCGTCGACACTGTAGGAAAGCGTCCACTCTTTCGCAGTTGTACCGGAGCCCTTCAAGCTCATAGCCACCTGATACGCTCCATATTTACCCGCCGGATTCAGCTTAAATTCAAAATAGCCGTCAGCTTCACTTGAGCCGAGCCCCGTCGCTCCAAGATAATAATTGGTTCCCGTTCCGCCTGTCGTTGTAAAGATCGGAGCACACTGCGCACCGTTTTTATAGACGGACAGCGTCGCCTCTGTATCCACACCCTGCTGCGCCGGATAGGAGGTTGCTTCCCCTAAATCTTTTCCGTTGATCCACTGTGCGTAATCTGACACGACAGATGAATCGACCTCCGCCGTATCTTCACCCGTCGCCGCTCCCGCAACTTTTGTCACATCGGATGCGGATACCACGCGAAGCTGCGCTGCATTAAAAGCGCCTACGACCGCGTACAGGCTGACAGTGTCCCCCTCGCTGACCTCGCTCAACGCCGGACATTTATAGATATTGATTGTCGAACCATCCTGCGTCAGAGTCGTATTTCCCGACGTGTTGACCGCTCCAATCACCGCATTTTCAATCCATACGCGTCTCGCCTGATAGGTGTTCGTACCGTAATCCGCATTAATCTGAGCGACCGTTGCGGTCGTGGACGGAAGTGTTCCTTCTCCCGCCTCGATGGTACAGTCTGCCTCCACCACATTTTTTAATTCTGCCAGTCCTTTGTATTCCGCGTAAGTCCCTGTCGCTGTCACGACGCTGCCCACGCCGATGGAAGACGGCTTACTTGTAAAATACAAGTCAATTCCGCCTGTCGCATCCTCCAGATAAATATTGTTTCCGTCCACAAACGTCACGGTTCCCTTTACCGTAAACGTTCCCTCTTTTGCTGCCCTTACCGCCGAGATGTCCGTAACCGATACAGCCGCCTCTTCTGCATAAGTCTGCAGCACGGAACCTGCATCTGCAAATACCGTAAAGCATAATACAAATGCCGCCATCAGAAATGCTAAAAATCTTTTTGCGTTTCTCATCTTTTCTCCTTTTCCCTTCTATTCACTTTTCTTTTGCTATCCCTCTTAATTCATTCATACGTCAACGCTCTACTGCTTTTTCAAGAGAGCAATTTTTATTTTAAAGCCCTTCCGAGATTCTTGTCAATCATTTCTAAAATTTTCATAAATATTCATTCAGAATCTGTTTGCTATCTGTCCCATGCCCTCCATGCATATCATAACAGTTTAAAAACAGTCGATTCTATCAAACTCTTGTAAAATCAAGGTAAATTTTTACACTTCAGCGTGAAGAACCGGACATTTGTCCTCTTTTTTCACCTGTTTTTGTATATTTCCCGGCCGACAAACAAAAAGAATTTACGAACGCATAGAAAAACGAGCCCGAAAAGTCTGACTTTTTCGGGCTCGCTTTTCTATGCGCCTTGCGGCGCCGGAACTCATTTTTATTTTACATATTCTTAATCACTTCTGTCACCAGTTTTTTAAACTGTACCGCAACACGGTCTGCCGTCTCCTGCACTTCCCTGTGATTTAATTTCTGCTTTGACATCCCCGCCGCAAGATTGGTGATGCAGGAAATCCCGCAGACCCGCATTCCCATGTGATGAGCCGCCATCGCTTCGCAGGCGGTACTCATCCCTGCCGCATCGCCGCCTAGCGTACGGCACATCCGAATCTCCGCCGGCGTCTCATAACCCGGTCCGGTAAACTGCATATAGACCCCTTCCTGCAACGGAATCCCAAGCGACGCAGCGGCTTTTCGGATCACTTCCTGCAGCTTTACATCATAGACCTCACTCATATCCGGGAAGCGGACGCCGAGCTCCTCCACGTTTGGCCCAATCAGCGGACTAGGAACCGCCGTTGTAATATGATCTGTGATCATCATAAAATCACCCGGTTTAAAATCAAAGTTGACTCCGCCCGCCGCGTTTGTCAGAATGACTTTTTTTGCTCCGAGCAATCCCATCAATCTGACCGGCAGCACGACATCCGACATCGGATATCCCTCGTAATAGTGAACTCTCCCCTGCATGATGACCACCGGAACGCCCTCCACATGTGCGAATACAAATCTTCCCTTGTGTCCTGCCACCGTGGATTGTGGAAATCCATCAATCTCCGCGTAATCAATGGACTGCTCAATCTCAAGGTCATCCGCGTAGTCACCGAGTCCTGAGCCAAGAATCAACGCCACCTCCGGCACGAAATCAATCTTTTTCAAAATGCTTTCCTTACATTTGAGCAGCTTCTCATAAACTTCGTTCATCTTCCATTCCTCCTACTGTTCCATAATCTCCTGTACCAGCTTCTTAAATCCGTGATACTGCGCTTCATTGATTGTAATCTTGCTTCCGCTTCTTCCCACCATCTTCCCTTCCTCAAACTTTTTGATGGTGCGGTTCACTGTCTTCACACAGAGTCCCGTGTTCTCCGACAATTCCGTCCTTGTCAGCGTCACTTTCCATACTCCGTCCTTCGCATATTTCTCATAATAGGAAATGAATAGAATTGCAAGCCTTCCCGTCCCTTTCAGGAAAAGATTGAGTCTCGTGTTGCGAACCTCCTCAAGCAGATAGTTTCCGATGGCCTCCGCCTCCTGGCGCAGTGCCTTGATGTCGCTGTCGAGCCATTTTTCAAATTTTGCACGCGGAATCCTGATGACGGTGCACGGCGTTGTGGTCTCGAGCGTGGTTCGGTAAACATCTTGGTGCATGATAATCTCCATTGCTCCCATTCCATAGACCCCGTCGAAGTGCATGAAATCGTACTCCACTCCATAGATACGGAAATCCACTCCCTTCACGGCTCCACGCCCGATAACATAAACCGTATCCACAGGGGCATTCTCCCTCACCAGAGTGACGCCCTCCTCCACTTCCACAACCTGAAAGGAATCTAAGAGCCACACCGGCGCGCTGCTAAAATATTCTTCAAAGAGCTCTCTTCTCTCCCTCGGCAGTTCCTTTAAAAAAGGAAGCACCTTTCCCAGATATTTCTCCTCCATCTCTTCCTCCCGGATTTCTCTGTGATAACTCTCACTGCTGTTCCTGTACCATTTTTTCACGCCTGGAAAGTTTTTGCAATTTTTCGCTGATGAACTGAATCGCCGGCCCTGCCGTACACGCCGTGATGACCGTGATGACGCCAAGTCTTCCTCCCATGAGGAAACCCGCGGCGGTCATGACTCCGTCAAACAGCCATTTTGCCTTTTTGAAATCCCAATGCAGCCAGTCTTTCAACACCATTGCAATCCCCGTCATCGGGTCCATCCCGATATCCACCGTGATAAAAATTGCAACGCCCAGATATAAAAGTCCGCATCCGATGACACTCGCCATAATCCGGTCAGCCATCCGCTCCGTTTGAAACAGAATGGAATAGAGATACGTTCCCGCCGACACGCAGGTTCCATACGGGACGATGTAAATGATCGTCCCAAGGCTTAAATATCTTCTCCCCACAAAAAAGAGCAGAACCGCCAATGCGAAATTCACCACATTAGAAGCCATTCCAAGCTGTGTCCCGCTCAGACCTAAAACGTCTCTGATTCCGTCGTAAAAAATTCCAACCGGATCATTTCCCAACTGTGCCGCCGCATTGAATGCAACGCCGACCCCAATCAGAAAAATACCCAGAAACGAGAGCAGGATCTTTTTTCCACTAAAGCGTTGTTTCATTCTCTCCCCTTTATTTCAAAATATCTGCTTTGTAGCTAACTCCATCGGTGTTGTTCTCCACACCGAAAATATCTAAGATGGTCGCTGCGATATCCGCAAACGTCTTTCTGGTTCCGAGGTTTATGTTCTCTTTGACCGACGCACCGTATGCAAGCATCGGTGTATACTCCCTCGAGTGGTCCGTCCCCGGATATCCCGGATCACATCCATGGTCCGCCGTAATGATTAAAATATCATTTTCCTTCATATTCTTCTCGAACTCTGCAAGCTGTTCATCAAACTTTGTCGCCGCCTTCGCGTAACCTTCGATATCATTTCTGTGCCCGTAGAGCATATCAAAATCCACCAGATTTACGAAGCAGATGCCGTTGAAGTCCACATCCTGCATGGCGATCGTCTTCTCCATTCCCTCGACATTGTTCTTGATGCGCTCTGTGTGCTGGATTCCCTGCCCTGCAAAAATGTCGTAAATCTTACCGATTCCGTAAGTGTCATATCCGGCTTCCACAAGGGCGTCGAGCATCGTAGCTCTCGGCGGCACCAGTGAAAAATCGTGGCGGTTTGTCGTTCTGGTGAAATTACCCGGCTCCCCGACAAACGGTCTTGCGATGACACGGCCCACACCGTGTTTTCCGGTCAGAATCTTTCTTGCAATCTCGCAGTAGTGGTAGAGTTCCTCCACCGGGACGAGTTCCTCATGGGCTGCAATCTGAAAAACACTGTCCGCAGATGTATAAACAATCAATTTGCCGGTCTTTAAATGTTCCTCGCCATAGTCGCGGATGACATCGGTTCCCGAATACGGCTTGTTGCAGAGCACTCCCCTTCCGGTCTCGCGCTCAAAAGCCTCGAGAACCTCCGCCGGAAATCCCTCCGGATAAGTCGGAAGCGGCTCCGGCGAGATGACGCCCGCAATCTCCCAATGTCCGATCGTCGTATCTTTTCCCCTTGACGCCTCCTGCATTCTGCCGTAGGCTCCCTTTGCAGTTGCAATCTTCTCGCCGCAGGTCACACCGTCTAAATTGAACAACCCGAGTTCTCTCATATGCGGTGTGGAAAACCACTCTGTCTTTGCGATTGTAGCGAGCGTGTTCGCTCCCACATCCCCAAAATCCGCTGCATCCGGTTCATAACCGACACCAAAACTGTCTAATACAATCAAAAAAACTCTCTTCTTCTCCATCCTGCATCCTCCATCTTATCAATCTTGCTCACTATTCTCGTTATACCATGTGCTTCGCACATGCTGCCGCTTGGGCGACCTATGCCCTTTCGGGCGGTATAATATCTGACGATATTATACCATATATCTTCCATTCAAAAAGGACCTATGTCCCTTTTTTAGACTTTTTTCACCCGAAATACAATAGAATGACCCGGTTTGAAAAAAATTTTAAACCGGGTCATTTCTATTTTATGAATATTTTGGAAATTTATTCTTAAATTTGGCATTTTCATGAATATTTTTTCATACGTCTTTTCCGTAGGTCGCACTGCGCCCCAGTTCTTCCTCAATGCGGAGCAGCTGATTGTACTTGCTCGTGCGCTCTGAGCGGCACGGTGCACCGGTCTTGATTTGTCCTGCGTTGACCGCCACCGCCAGATCCGCGATAAAGGAGTCCTCCGTCTCGCCGGAACGGTGGGAGATGACCGTCTGGTATCCTGCGCATTTTGCCTTTTCGATCGCCTCTAGGGCTTCCGTCACGGTTCCAATCTGATTAACCTTGACTAACACGGCATTTGCCACATTCAATTCGATTCCGCACTTGATTCTTTTCGGGTTCGTCACAAAGAGATCGTCTCCGACAAGCTGTATCTTTCCTCCAATCCGCGCCGTCAGCTTCTGCCATCCCTCCCAGTCATCCTCAAAGAGGCCGTCCTCGATGGAGACAATCGGAAACTCTTCCGTCAGTTCCTCATAGAGCGCAATCATCTCATCCGAGCTGCGTTTTACTCCCTCCCCCGGGAAATGATAGACGTCCGTCTTCTCATCGTAGAGTTCGCTCGCCGCCGCATCCATGGAGAACACAACGTCCTTTCCGACCTCATAGCCCGCCATCTCGACGGCTCTCGAAAGGTAGCAGAACACTTCTCTCACATCGCTAAAATCCGGTGCGAATCCGCCTTCGTCCCCCACCGCCGTGCCAAGTCCGTCCTCATGCAAAATCTGGCGCAGGAAATGATAGACCTCCGCTCCCATGCGAAGTCCGTCCGAAAATGTCTCCCCTCCGACCGGCATAATCATAAACTCCTGAAAATCCAAGGAATTCTTCGCGTGAACTCCCCCGTTGATAACATTCATCATCGGAATCGGCAGCCGGTGTGCACCCGCGCCCCCGAGATAGCGGTACAATGGCATATCGAGTGCTTTTGCCGCCACTTTGGCGCAGGCGAGCGACGTTCCAAGAATGGCGTTAGCGCCTAAATTTCCCTTGTTGTCCGTCCCGTCTAACTCCACTAAAATGCGGTCGATGTTCCGCTGACACAAGACATTTTTTCCGAGCAGAGCCTCCCTGATCTTCGTATTGACGTGTTCCACCACTTTTAGGACACCCAAGCCAAAATACTCCTTCGATCCATCCCGCAGTTCAATCGCCTCGAATCGCCCGGTGCTTGCACCGGACGGCACCGACTCATGCGCGCTGATTTTTTTTCCTGTCGTCTCGGTCTCCGCCGTAATCTCTACCTCCACCGTCGGATTTCCTCTGGAATCTAAAATCTGTCTGCCGTGGACATCCACAATTTTTACCTGTAATGACATAAAAAATTCCCCTTTCACATGCTATCTTTTTCGGATAGTATGTGCAGGGGAACCGTTTTTTATCCAATTTTAAACATTAATCTCCGCTTTCACACCAAGTTCGTCCCGGTTGGCGTCTAACACAGGTCTTACGACCTCTCTTAAGAACTTATCTACCTGAACCGGCGCGCGTCCCACATATTTAGACGGGTCCATGGTCGCCTGAAGCTCCTCTAACGTAAGGTTGAAGGATGGGTCTGCCGCAATCAGCTCTAAGAGATTGTTCTCTTTTCCCTCCTGTTTTACATTTTTTCCTGCCTCCATGGAGAGCTGACGAATCTTCTCATGGAGTTCCTGCCGGTTGCCGCCGTTTTTGACCGCATCCATCATGATATTTTCCGTCGCCATAAACGGAAGCTCCGCAAGCATGTGTTTGGTGATTACTTTATCGTAGACGACTAAGCCGTCCACAACATTCAGACACAAATCTAAGATTCCGTCGATTGCTAAAAATCCCTCCGGGATTGAAAGTCTCTTGTTCGCAGAATCGTCGAGAGTGCGCTCAAACCACTGTGTCGCGGAAGTGATTGCCGGATTCAGAGCGTCCACCATCACATAGCGCGAGAGGGATGCGATACGCTCGCTGCGCATCGGGTTTCTCTTGTAGGCCATCGCCGAGGAACCAATCTGATTCTTCTCAAACGGCTCTTCCACTTCCTTCAAGTGCTGTAACAGACGAATGTCGTTAGACATTTTGTGTGCACTCGCTGCAATCCCCGCTAAAACATTTGCGACGCGGGTGTCCACTTTTCTGGAGTAAGTCTGACCGGACACTGCATAACACTCTTTAAATCCCATCTTTGCGGCAATTGTCGGATCAATCTTGTCGATGGTCTCCTGATCTCCGTCAAAGAGCTCTAAAAAGCTCGCCTGTGTTCCTGTCGTTCCCTTAGAACCCAACAGCTTTAGGGTGCTCATCACATATTCCAAGTCCTCAAGATCCATCAAAAATTCCTGTGTCCAGAGGGTTGCTCTCTTACCTACAGTTGTAGGCTGAGCAGGCTGAAAATGCGTGAACGCAAGCGTCGGCAGATTTTTATATTTCTCCGCAAATTTTGCGAGTTCATCGATGACGGAAACCAGCTTTTTGTGTACCAGCTTCAATGCCTCGTTCATCACGATGATATCCGTGTTGTCCCCCACATAGCAGGAGGTTGCCCCCAGATGAATGATTCCGGCTGCCTTCGGGCACTGCTGCCCATAGGCATAGACGTGGCTCATGACATCGTGGCGCACCAGCTTCTCGCGCTCCTTTGCCACA
>CAZBUW010000015.1:0-41554 GCA_964495195.1 uncultured Roseburia sp. | reverse complement strand
GATTTATTATATCTTATTAGCCACTGCTGTTACAACTTTAGTATAGCACTTCACATAATTTGTCAATTTTTACGCTATGGCTGAACTGTTACTGACTATGAATCGTAAGATACCGGGGTCAAAAAAAGGCTTTTGCCTAAATTGTAAAAAACTGCCTGTTTATTTTTCTTCTGTCCGCACAAACTATAATCAAACAAATGAAAAAAATTTTTTCACTTGTTTTTATCATATTATTCTACCAATCAGTTTTTACTACCAAAGGAGGAAACAGATATGTCAGGACGTTCATCGAACAAAGCAGCAGTTCCAGAAGCAAAAGGTGCTTTAGACCGTTTTAAGTACGAAGTAGCGAGCGAAATTGGTGTTCCATTAAGTGATGGATACAACGGAAACCTCACTTCTAAACAGAATGGTTCCGTCGGCGGGTATATGGTCAAAAAAATGATCGAGGCCCAGGAGAGACAGATGTCTGGTAAATAACCTCAGGCGAAAGTAAAAAAGACAAAAAGAGACTGCCGTTTCATGATTTAAAACCATGAAACGGCAGTTTTCTTTTTTACCGTATATTGTACATGCAGTTTATTCGCCTGTCGCCTCCGCGTATGCATCCGTTCCGCGCTCCGCCCAGGACGTCTTGTCGGCGGCAATCACCTCGCCATCCGCTGTCACCGCATAAAAATTCAGGATGGTCGTGCTATCCAACCTGTTCCCCGCACTGTCATAGTGTTCCTCGTAACATACGACCACATCACAGAGACCGTTTTTGGACAGACCGTTGTAGACCAGCTTTATCCGGGCACTGACAAGTTCGCCCTGCACTTCTTTTTCAAAGGGCGCGCCCGCCAGACAATAGGGTTCTCCCTTTGCGGAGTACTCATAAGAGACGGTGTCGTACTCCGCGGCAAATACCGCCTGATAGACGGTTTCGCAGCACGCCTCTCCCCTCTGTCCATCAGGGAACGCTGTATTCTTGACGTCAGAAGACGTGGCATCCTCTGTGTCAGAGGATGCCGCATCCCCTGCAATAAATCCGCTGTCTGCCGTCTGTTCCTGTTCCTCATACAGAGATTCTCTCCCGGATGTAATCTTGTTTCCCTCCTCATCCGACACATACAGATAACGGCGGAAAATCAGCCCGCAGGATTCCCAGACATCATAGTTAGGAGGGTCTAAAAAATTTACGTGCTCCACCAGGATTTTTCCGCCGGAAAGCCTTTTTTCGGACGGGCTAAACACCAGACCCAAGAATCCATAAAAGCAGAGAGCTAACGAAAAAAGCGTCAGCAAAATGCTCCACACCACCGTATAGCCGCCGGTGGCATATTCTAAGCGCCTGCGCACCTGATTCATCCGCACAAGCCTTGCAATCAAAAGTCCGAACAGACTGCAAAAGAGAACGACGCACGCCAATGCCAAAAATGGAAAACGGTACTCCACGCGCGCCGGCAGAAAATTTTGCACGGAGAACAGCAGGAAGAGCAAAAAGATGTTCACCGCAAGAAAAAAGCGGATACCGAAGACCTTTTTTTCTGTTTGGATGCCGTCTAGCTGTCTCATGCTATGTAACAGCGCACCACAGTCATCCCGCGCTAAAAGTTCTGAGCGCGTTTCCAGACAGGGGATTTTCCTCTTTCCCCTTGCGCTTGCAATCTGAAAATAGAGATTTTTGCTGTTTTCTGCCGCCTCCTCCTGACCTCGCATTTTTGCCTGAATATAGTGCATCAGATAGTAGGTGGCCTGGTTGGCGCGCCCGAGTTCAAAGCAGTTGATGCACGCTAACTCCTCCTCCGCCTGCCCGTAATTTTCCAGACACAGATTTGACTTTGCCATCAGAAGCCGGCAGAAATTAGCCGTGGCTGTACGCCGCACTTTTTGGAGGCGAAGCGCTTCATAGTCGTGCAGAACCTGAAACGATTCTCTAGCCGCAACATAGATTCTTTTGTATTCTTCGTACTGCGCCCACCGGACGCAGACTGCGGCTCCTAAAAAGAATCCGACGAGCGGAATTACCGCCCCGGGCAGCAGAAAGATTCCAGCCGTTGCCGCGCATCCGAAAAACAACAGCAGGATGCGGTAATAAAGCAGGCAATGTCTCGCCTTTTTCCACAGGAGTTCCGCCTTTTGACTATCTGTTAAATCATCCTGAAATTTCAAAGTTTTTCCCAGCTTTCCGTAAAAATATAATCATAAGTTAAGTTTATTTCGCCTGTTCTCTAAGAAGGAGTCCAGATAAATTTTTAGATTTTTCGAGGACTCCTGCTCAAGATTTGGGTCGTTTTCCAAAAGTTTCTGGACTTCCTCGGAGGTCTGCTGCAAAATGGCGGCATCCTGATAGATGTCACCCAGCGCAAACTGCATCTCCCCGCTCTGGCGGATTCCGAAAAAGTCTCCGGGGCCGCGGAGCTTTAAGTCCTCGCTCGCAATTTTAAATCCGTCGTTGGATTGGTTTAAGATGTCGAGACGCTCCTTCGCATGCTTGCTCTTTGAGCAGTTTACCATAATGCAATAGGACTGCGCGTCCCCTCGTCCCACCCTTCCACGCAGCTGGTGGAGCTGTGCAAGCCCGAAGCGGTCCGCATTCTCAATCATCATAACGGTCGCGTTTGGCACGTTGACCCCAACCTCTACAACCGTAGTTGATATCAAGACCTGAATCTCGTTGGCGGCAAACTCCTCCATGATTCTGTTCTTTAAGTCCGGCTTCATCTTCCCGTGCAGAATGCCAAGCTGAATCTCATCCGGAAGGATTTCGCGCAGTTTTTTGGCATAGTCCACGACATTCTCGCCCTCCATATTCTCGCTCTCCTCCACGAGAGGGCAGATAATATAGGCCTGATGACCGCTTTGCACCTCTTTTTCGATAAAAGAATATGCCTTCGGACGGTAGCGGGTGTCCACGACACAGTTTTTGATTGGAAGCCTTTTCGCAGGAACCTCATCCACCACAGAGATGTCGAGATCACCATAGAGGATAATCGCTAACGTCCGCGGAATCGGCGTTGCACTCATAACTAAGATGTTCGGGCTCACCCCTTTTGACGCAAAGGTCTCCCTCTGGCGCACGCCAAAGCGGTGCTGCTCGTCGGTTATGACTAAGGAGAGATTGGCGTAGACCGCCTTCTCCTGAATCAGCGCGTGTGTCCCGATAATCATGGCGTTGGGATAGAGGTCGATTGCCTCATATGCCATGCGTTTCTGTTTGGCGGTCAGGGAACCGGTCAGCAGGACGATTGGAATCCGCAGACCGAACATCTCACACATCTTCTGGTAAGATTCGTAATGCTGTCTCGCTAACACCTCCGTCGGCGCCATAATGGCGGACTGATACCCGTGATGCGCGGCATCTGCCATCGCCAAGAAGGCAATGATGGTCTTTCCGGAACCGACGTCCCCCTGGATGAGACGCTGCATGACATAGGGGCTCCGCAGGTCCTTTTGCACATCGAGAAGCGCCCTTTTCTGCGCGCCCGTCAGTTCATACGGAAGCTGTGTTATCAGCCCCTCCACAAACCCGTCGTCAGAAAAAGAGAATGCGTTCTTCTCCCGCTCGCGCGTTTCCTTCTGATACTGCATACTTAAGATAAAAAGAAAAAATTCATCGAAGACAAGCCTCCGCCTCGCCGCAATCAACGTATCCATATCGTCCGGAAAATGAATCTGCTTAATGGCGTAGTTGTATTCGCATAGTTCATATTTGTCCCGAATCTGCCCGGGCAGATAATCCGGCAGAAGATGTTCCTCCACAAGCGCCGCACGCACCGCCTTGGTGACGGTGTTGTTGGAAAGTCCTGCCGTCACGGTGTAGACTGGCATAAGGACATGCTCTAACGCCTGATACTGCTCCGGTGAGAAGATGGCGGGCTGTTCCATCGTAAGTTTCCCGTTCTTTCTTGCCACTTTTCCATAAAATATGTAGTTGTTTCCGGGCTGCAGATTATTCCTGACATAGGGCATCCGGTACCATACCAACTGAATGGTGACGCCGAGCGCTCCAATCGAGGTCACCGTGATCATCATTTTGCGTGCCTTTTTTACGACCGGGCTCTGCTGGATTCGTCCAACGATTGCCCCAGTCTCGCCCTCCACCGCCTCGTCCGGCTGTTTTACCTCGGGGTACTGCAGATAGGTCCGCGGATAGCGCAGCAGCAGATCCCCCACTGTCTCAATCTCCATTTTTTGAAATAATTCAGATGTCTTTGCTCCAATGCCCTTTATCTCTAGCAGGGATGAATTGCGGTTCATGGATATTCTCCTCCCTATTGCGTAAAAAGACTGCCTGGAAAAGTGTGTCCTCTTCCAGGCATTTTCTGATACATTGTCCTCGTCAATCAGGCTCTGTGATTATTCTACTGAAATGACATAATAGTAAATCGGCTGTCCTCCGAACTGAACATCCACTTCCACCTCAGGATACTGCGCCTCGATTAAAGATGCAATCTCGTCGGCATCCTCCTCTGCGGTCTCCTCGCCATAGTAAATACTTACCATCGCAGATTCCTCGTCAATCATCTGGGATACCATATCCATAACGGTAGCTTTTAAATCCTGTCCGACCGATAAGATACTCTTATCGCCGATTCCCATGTAGTCGTTCTCCTTAATCTCCTTGTCATCAATGACGGTATCGCGCACTGCATAGGTGACCTGACCGGTTTTGACCATCTCAATCTCCTCCTGCATCCGCGCAGCGTTATCCTCCGGAGAACTGTCCGGGATATAGTTGATCAATGCAGTGATTCCCTGTGGAACCGTCTTCGTCGGCACGACAATAATATTCTTATCCTCCACGAGAGAGGCAGCCTGATTAGCCGCTAAGATAATGTTTTTATTGTTCGGGAAGATGAAAATATTTTTCGCATGTACCTTCTCGATCGCGTTGAGCATATCCTCCGTACTTGGATTCATGGTCTGGCCGCCCTCGATGATGTAATCAACGCCGAGACCTTTGAAAATCTCATTGATTCCCTCTCCGATGCTGACTGTGATAAAGCCCATCTCCTTCTCCTCAACAGGTGCCTCTGCCCTCTCTGCCGGTGTGGAGGCGGACTGCATCTCCTTTTCTTTCAAAGCAGATATCTTCTCATCCCGCTCTAAACGCATATTTTCAATGATAATTGTCGTTAAGTTTCCATAACCTAATGCTTTCTGCATTGCCTGACCCGGATCGTTGGTATGTACATGTACCTTGACGATCTCGTCATCTGCAACTACAACGATAGAATCACCGATGGATTCTAAGTAATTCTTGAATTCATCCTCCTGCTTGCTGGTGAACGGTTTCTCTAACATGATGAGAAACTGCGTACAGTAGGTGAAGGTAATCTCCTGCTCCGCCTGAGCGTCTAAATTGTAGGAGGACGCTCCCTCCGTCATGCCGGAAGCCGGAACTTCCTCGAAGCTGTAATCAATCTCCTTGCCCTCTAAGCAGTCGAGACATCCCTTCAACACCTGCATCAGTCCCTGTCCGCCGGAGTCCACAACACCCGCCTGTTTTAAAACAGGAAGCATGTCAGGTGTCTTGGCAAGAACATGGTCGCCCGCCTTGATGACGCCGCGGCAGAAAGCAATCAGATCCTCCGTCTCGTCGACTAACTCTAATCCCTTGTTTGAGATTCCCTTGGCAACCGTGAGGATGGTTCCCTCCTTTGGCTTCATAACCGCCTTGTAGGCTGTCTCTGTCGCTTTTTCGAGCGCGTCCGCCATAATCTGGACATCAATCTCATCGTACTCTGCAATCACCTTCGTAAATCCGCGGAAGAGCTGTGAAAGGATAACACCGGAGTTACCTCTCGCCCCTCTTAAAGAACCGGATGAGATTGCTTTGGCAACGGATTTCATATCCTTATGCTCTATATTCATGACTTCCTTTGCCGCTGACATGATGGTCATCGACATATTAGTACCGGTATCGCCGTCCGGAACCGGAAAGACATTTAACTCATTAATCCACTCTTTTTTTGCATCTAAATTCTTTGCTCCCGCCAAAAACATCTTCGCGAGAGTCTCAGCATTTATCGCCTTGATTTCCAACTTTCTAATCCTCCTTAATCAATTACGCGTACACCTTCGACGTATATATTCATTTTGTCGATTTCCATACCAGTAAACTCTTCTACTTTATATTTTACTGTCTCGATTAAGTTGTCGGAAACCGTACCGATGCTGACACCGTAAGATACGATGACATGAAAATCAATTGTGATTTTATTGTCTTCATCTATCACGACATTTATACCATGTGTCAGATAATCTTTCTTCAATAATTTAACAAGACCATCTTTCATATTCACTGCCGCCATGCCAACAATGCCAAAGCATTCTACTGCCACAGAGCCTGCATAGGTTGCAATTACTTCCGGGTCTATCATAACTTTCCCCAACCGGGTCTCCATTTGTCCTTTCATACATAGCCTCCATCTCATTTTTTGTAGTGAAATACCTCACCATTTTGACGCTAGTTTACGACTATTATAACCGCTTTTTTAAAAAATTCATAGTCATAATTTGTGTTTTTTATAAATTTTTTAAAATCTACTTGCATTATCCGCTATTATTTGATAGAATAAATGTGTTGTGAGTCTGTTGAGATACAGACTTAGGAAAATGCAAGGAGGTGCAAATCATGGCAAAATGTGCAGTTTGTGGAAAGGGCGCTCATTTCGGAAATAATGTCAGCCATTCTCATAGAAGATCAAATAGAATGTGGAAATCAAACATCAAACGTGTTAACTGTAAAGTTAACGGAACACCTAAGAAGTTATATGTATGTGCTTCCTGTTTGAGATCCGGAAAAGTAGAAAGAGCTTAGTTTTTACAGAGATGAAAGAGAATTGATGCCCTATCAGTTCTCTTTTTTTGTGCAAAAAAATCCGCCCTCTCTCAGCAGCAGAATATAAAATACCCCAAAAGAAGGCAGATGGCAATCAATAAAAAACCTAGAAACTCATTGGACAGAATGAGCATGACGAGCATTCCCATTGCAAACCAAAACAAAGCAAATCCGATTATTCTTCTCATTCCGGCACCAAAAAAGACATATATTACTAATAATATATGTCTCTTTCTTTTTAAAATGCTATTCTACCATTTATTTCCCGGAGACAGAATCCGATAAGATATCGCTCATCTTCTCCTCGGCTTCCTTTCTCGCCGCCTCATCTTCCGCTGATGCGCTGCCGGATGCAGCCTGACTCGCCCTGTTCTTGGAAGTGAATTTGTCCACGAACTCCGGCACCATGTCTAAAATCTTTGTGACGCCGTCCTGATTCTTGACATTGACAAGTTTCGTTGTCCCGTTCTGGATGACTAAGACTGCACTCGGCATGATTTTTCCGCCCATACCGCCGGCTCCGTTGTTTTTCTTGTCCTGACTGAAAGCACCCGCTGCGACGCCGAAGGAGACATCGACTAACGGAAGGATGATGGTGTCCCCGATGTGGATGGCGTCTCCAACTACAGTTTTCGTAGTGATAAAGCTGTCCATCCCTTTAAATAATGATTCCACCGTATTGTTGAATGAATTGTCTGCCATAAATTTTCCTCCTACTATGATATAAAGTTTTTGATTATCTTTCTCAAATTTCTATCCCGCCAGAGCCGGATTCCGGAGACTAACACATGGATGCCGCGAAGATGACCGCTTCCCTCAAGTTTCCCTCTGACATAGAACTTCTCCGCCTCAAAGTCAGGGGTGATGCGGACGCCCTTCTGATAGAGAAAAGGCATCAGGCTTAAAACCCCTAAGACCTGTCCCGTACTTGCGGGGTCTCCCGTCGAAAAGCACAGGTCGGAACGAATTTTTCTGACCCGGAAGTGTTTTAAGAGGTATTTTAGTTCTGCGAAGACTCCGGACAGCGTGCTCTTATTCTCCTCTGCGGTCAAAAGCCCCCATATTTTTCGTACGGAGGCAAGCAGCCTGCGCATCTTTTGGATGAGTTCCCGCAGTCTGCGCCGGAGGCGTTCAAACATGGAAATCCGATGCATCCCCCTCCCTGTGCGCTGCCGCTTATCCTCTTGGGGTAACGCTCCGGTATCCGCTGAGGGCTCATCTGCCTGCACTGTGTCAGCTCCTTTCGGCGAATCGCTCTCCCGTCCCGCCTCACTCTCTTCGTTTGCCGCGGCATTTATTGACGCTGCATTCTCTGCCGCGGCATCCTCTGCCCTCTCGCCCTCGTCTTCTAAGTCGTACTCGTCGTAAGACTCTATCAGAGACGGCTCCTTTTTCCGCAGGCGGATACCAAAAATCCGCACTTCCGAGGAAAATTGTTTCTCCTCGTAGAGCACGCGCACCGAGATTGCGTGAAACAGCCAGTAAATCTTACCTTTTACCGTGACATCGTCCCGGGATATCCCCTGAACAAAATATCCAACCGGAAAGAACAATGCCAATAGAACGAAAAGAAGCAAAAGCCCGAGCAAAATCAGGACAATCGGTCCTAAGATTTTCAAAATTGCAACTACAATCGTCATTTTTGTTCGCGCTCTCTTCTCTTTCCGAGCAGGTAATTTCTGACGGCAAACGCCCCGGTCTGGCGATATACCTCCGCTACAATTCTGCCCGCGAGTTCAATCGCTTCCTCATACCCTTTGGCAAGTCCGACAATGTAGAGATTTTTCTTTGGATACGCCTTCTGCAGCAGTTCCCGGGACGGAATGATGTCTAAAAGGTTGTCCGGATTCGAGGAAAGCGCAATGACATAAATATTTATCTGACCTGCATTGTGGCGAATCTTCCATTTGACTTTGTTTGTCTTATGTATCATACTTTCTCCAACATACAATTTATCATACCAGATCATGCAAACTCCTCACGATTTCCTTATCAGGAAAAGGCAGCCAAAGCACTGCTTTTTAAAAATACTTGTGACTGCCCCATAAATTACTCTTCTTCAATTCCAGATACTCGTTGTAAGCCCTCTCCAAAATCTGCTTCTCATTGGCAAATTTCAAAAGATGATACGCCTCATGAAACTTGTAAAATCCGGAATCCATAAAATACTCTTCACGCTGTGGTTTGCTGTAATAACTGTCCGCCATCATCAGATACCAATGTACCTCTTTCTCCACCGTATCTTCCGGCACAGTAAATGTATACTGGCTCTTTCCCACATATTTGATGATTGATGCCTGTGCGCCCGTCTCCTCGAGCACCTCACGCAGAGCTGTATCCTTATACTCTTCCCCCGCCTCGACGGTTCCCTTTGGCAAGACCCAGCCTTCATACTTGTTCTTATAATTCTTGTACAAGAGCAGTATTTTTCCGCGAAATATTACCACACCACCACAGCTTGTTGCTTCAATCATTGCAATACCTCCTGATGTGGTTTTTTCAAAACTTAAATCAAGTATAATACTTTTTTAAATTGTGCGCAACAAAATAAAAAATTATTGTTGCAATGTATTGTATGCGTCAAAAATCTTTTTGGCAATCGGCACTGCATACTCACTTCCCGCGCCCGAGTCCTCCACGATGACCGCCAGCGCGATATCCTCTTTTCCCTCAAATTCAGCATATCCGACAAACCAGGAATGTGTGCCGTCCCCCTCCGCGGATGTAAACTCTGCAGAACCGGTCTTCCCGGCGGCGGTGTAACTTTGACCGCTCAACTTCGTTCCGGTTCCCTCGGTGACAACCGCAGACATGTAGTCCTGCAGAAAGGAGGCATCCTCCGCTGATAACAGTGTTCCATAAACAGATGGAGAATATTCTTTTACGACAACACCTTTGTCATTTTCCGTGTGATCCACCACATAGGGGCGCATCAATACGCCGTCATTTGCGATAGCGGATGCAAGCAGCGCCATATGCATCGGGGTCACAAGCGTCTCTCCCTGCCCGATTGCCGTCTCCATCACCATGGAATCCCCCGCGTCCTTCTCAAGGGAAAAACTGCTGACCGAAGACTCGTAGGTCGTCGGAAGATTTTTGTTAAAGAGCAGACTGTCGCAGAGGCTGCCCCATTTTCCGATATCTAAGGTGAGCCCCAGCGAGGCGTAGGAGGAATTGCAGGAGTGCGCAAAGGAATCCTTAAGCGTCTCCGTTCCATGGCTCTTATTGTTATAGCAGTGGATAGTCGCCCCGTCGGAGGTATACGAACCGCTGCACTCAAAACTATAATCTTCGAGTGTGGCATTCTCGTGTGCATACTCTAAGGTGGTGACAATCTTAAACGTCGACCCCGGCGGGTAAAGTCCCTGCGACGCCCGGTTCAAAAGCACGGAGGAATCCGAGGTGATGAGGTCATCCCACTGCGCGGCAATGGTATTTGGGTCATAGTCCGGTTTTGATACCAGCGCTAAGATTTTTCCGGTGGAGGGTTCTAAGACGACGACTGCCCCGTCGTAACTGCCAAGTGCATTGTATGCCGTCTCCTGCAGCGTCGAATTCAGGGTGGTCACGACATTGTCCCCCAGATTCTTCTCCCCCTGCAGTTCTTTTACAATCTGCTCCAGAAAAAAGGTGTGCGAACGGAGCAGATTAAAATTCATCTGCGATTCGATCCCCGCCTTCCCGTTGACCGAATATCCGACCGCATGCGCATACATGCTGCCGTAGGGATAATTTCTCGTCTCGTTTCCCTCCCCGTCGGTCACGGTCTCCGCCAGTATTTTTCCGTCGGCGGATAAAATATCCCCGCGGACAATGCGCGCCGAAAACGTATCCTGCCTTGTATTGTACGGACTGTTGATAAAATCTTCGCTGCGGACAAACTGAAAATAGGCGAAATAAATCATCATCCCCAGAAACAGCAGTAAAAATGTATAAGTTACCACCGCAAACTCGCGGTTTTTATGAGAGGTCCTCCACTTTTGTGTCGAAGCCCGTCGCTTTCCGTTTTTTGTTCTTTTTGCCATCTAACTCTCCTTCATTCTGTTTCAAAAGATAAAGTCCCTGAATGACTCCAAACAAGATCATTGTACTTAGGAGGGAACTTCCGCCATAGCTCACAAGCGGCAGGGTCACTCCGGTGGACGGAATGAATTTTGTCACACCGCCGATCGTCAAAAACACCTGAAACCCGTAGACCGTTCCCAGCCCGAGCGCCACTAGTTTATAGAACATGTTCTTCATCTGCATTGCGATATTAAAAAACATCAAAAAGCAGCTCACACATACCATGATGAGACTCAGCGCAAAAATGCCGCCCATTTCCTCCGAGATGGCGGAAAAGACAAAATCCTGCTCCACGACCGGAATCTTGTTGGGAAGTCCCTGATAGAGTCCCATGCCGAACCACCCTCCGGTTCCGATGGCAAAGAGCGACTGACAGATCTGGTAGCCCTCATTGTCGATGACACTGAGCGGATCGCGCCACGCTACGACGCGGACTCTCACATGGTTGAACAGTTTGTAGGCGATGACCGAGGCGAGCGCCCCCGCTCCAAGACCGCCGAAGAAATAGAGCGGCTGTCTGGTCGCCACATATAAGATGATAAGGTAGGCGACAAAAAAGATCAGTGCGCCGCCTAAGTCCTTTGACGCCACCAGAATCAGCACATGGATTGCTGCAACTATTGTTGTAATTACAATGTTTTTAAATGACGTCGATTTTGCGAGCATTGCCGCCGCAAAAAACACGAACAAAATTTTTACAAACTCCGACGGCTGGATGGAGATTCCCGCGATGGAGATGGAAATCTTTGCCCCGTAGCTCGTCGCCCCCGCCACCGCGACAATTCCTAACGCTAAGATTCCCACCGCGGCATAGAGCCATTCTAACCGGTGAAAAATGTGCATTCTTTTCATGATGACCGGAATCAGCAGGGCAAAGACAGCGGACGCCGCGCAGATGAGATACTGTTTGAGCGCTTTCTCGTAGGAGAGTCTGGTCAGAATAATAAAACTGACTGATAACAGCATACACATGTTATTTAACAGCAACCGGGATGCATTTTTATAGAAAATGCGGTAGCATCCTAAAATGGCCGAGATCAAAACGACCTGCATCAGATAAAACCCGAGCATTTTGACATCCCCTGTCACAAGGTAAAGAACTAAAAAGGCATCAAAATGAATCAGATACATGAGCACATTCTGTCTCCGGTAGATTGCCGCTTTCTTTTTTTCGCTGATATTTCTCCGAAGTACCGAGAAGCATTCGTACGCATAGAATGCGAACCAGATGATCATCAGGTATTTCGAGAACTGGGTGATCAGATTTACCATATCTTACTCGACTCCTCTTTTATAGTGGCCGTTCGTGTAGGCTCCCCTTAATTTTTCGGAGAGACCCGGTTTTCCCTGCATCCAATAACTCTCATAGCAGGAGAAAACCTGCTCCATCTCCCGCTTCTGTTCAACGGTAAACATCAGGCGGAAGTGATGTATCCCTGCGGCCTCAAGTTCCCGCCGGTAATCGAACAAAACAAGCGGCGTGGAATTGTATATGACATTGTAACATTCCACACATTGGTTTTTTACCGGGAAAAATTTGCCGTAGCGGTCCTTTAAATGGGACACCTGCGGTCTCTTGTCGCAGGAGGTGCTGTTGGCATGTACGCACTGCGCCGATACCATGAGCGGCAGATACCCATAGAGCACCATCTCACTCCTGCCGTTTGAACGCGCCTTTATCTCGTGGCGGTTCAACTCGAACGGAATCGTATTTTTTGTGTACGGAAGGACTAGAAGCGCGCTCTGGGAGCGGTTGTTGTAGGTGTAGAGCCCCTGGTCTAAAATCAGTTCTTTCTCCGTCAGCGTCCTGCCGCCATCAGGCGCGCTCCCGTTTAAAAGTCCGCTCTCTTTTACAAAGGAGAGCTCGTCTAAACTCCTTACGACAAAACCGTCTAACGCCGAGGCTTTCAACTCCTCGACGATTCCCTCGTAGAAGGACGCCGTCGCCGTGCGAAACACGGCAGGGAGAATGAGATAGGCCCTCTTTCCGCTCCGGTGAATCCGGGTGACATCCTCCTCTAAACAATTACAAAACTCGTCACGTCTGTAACAGACGCTGTCTAAATAGATTGCCCTGACGTATCTTTTGCCAAGGCAGATGTCTAATTGTCCGCGCTGCTCAATCGAGACAGAAAGTGTAGGCAAAGCGCCGCAGGCACCATCCTCCGCAAGACTTTCCCTCGTCTGCTCTAAGACATCCGGCGTTTCTCTGCGGTATCCCTCTAAAAGTTTCTGGTGCAGATGTTCTAAGGTATCTCTCCGCAGCTGCTTTAATGCCTGCACCGGCAGAAAACAGTCCTCGTCCATCTCGACATCTAAGTGTTCAAATTCAAACAGCGTCGCCCCGGTCTTTCGGATGGCGTTCTCCACCTTTTCGGCGAGCAACGGCTGTTTTTGTGCGGCCTGCACCACCTCGCCCTCCTGCGCCAGTTT
Organism: uncultured Roseburia sp.; assembly: GCA_964495195.1. Lineage (GTDB taxonomy): Bacteria > Bacillota > Clostridia > Lachnospirales > Lachnospiraceae > Roseburia. Next base: position 28,227 of record CAZBUW010000015.1, on the reverse strand, counting down.
GACATTTCCATATTCCACTTCAAGTATAGCAGGAAAATCTTTTTTTAATCTTAAGATTCCCTTGATTTTTTCTTTTCTTTCCGTATCGATATAGGCATTTCTGATTTCCCGCTGCAGAGACTCATTTCCCCTTGCATGGTTTGGCTTGTCAAAGGTAATCATATCTTTTCCGTTGTGTTTCAGATAATATCCCTTTGTGAAGCCGCTCCGATTCCCGAAATCATAGAGTTTTTGCATATCTTCCTTCGACACTTTGTAGTTATCCGCCCCGTCTGTCAGATAGCGGTCCATGTACGCGCGGTAGATTGATACCACGCCCGCGGCATATTCCGCCTGTTTCATGCGCCCTTCAATCTTGTAGGAGTAGACTCCGCTCGCGGCGAGCTGTGGCAAAAATTCGATGGTGCACAGATCCTTCGGGCTTAAAATATAAGTCTCTTTCGACAGTGCTCTCCGGTTCGCGTCAAACACTTCGTACGGAAGCCTGCAAGGCTGCGCGCAGCGCCCGCGGTTGCCGCTTCTCCCGCCCAACATACTGCTTAGAAGGCACTGCCCGGAGTAGCAGTAACAGAGCGCTCCGTGGACAAAACTCTCGATCTCGACATCGACTTTTTCATAGATGTCCCGGATGTCGGCAAAAGACAGCTCCCTCGCTGTCACAACGCGGGCTGCGCCCATATCTTTCATCAGTTTTGCCCCATAGGCATTCGTGACCGTCATCTGGGTACTGGTGTGGATTGGAAGATCCGGAAACTCCCTGTGGATAAAGCCGAACGCTCCCATATCCTGTACGATGACGGCGTCTAAGCCCTGTCTGTAATAGGGCAGCAGATAATCATAGAGCTGCCCTTCTAATTCTTTTTCCTTAAAAAGCGTGTTGACCGTCAAAAACAATTTTTTATCGTGGAGATGCGCATAGTCGATAGCGCGGCACAGCTCCTCCTCGGAAAAATTATTCGCGTAGGCGCGCGCTCCAAACAGGCTGCCGCCGAGATAAACCGCGTCCGCTCCCGCCTGAATCACCGCCCGGAACGTCTCGTAGGAACCTGCGGGTGCTAACAGTTCCAAGGTATCTAACTCTTTTTTTCCCATTATCTTTTCCATTCTGCTCTCCCTTTTTCAGTTACAAAGGAAAAAGGGGAACGAATCCGCTCCGTCCCCTATGATTTACTTCCTATATGTTCTTTTTATCCGGCACTTTGCCGAGCAGTTCCTCCTCTAAGGTGGCCTCGAGCTTTGCCTTGTGAAGCTGCAGCTCATGGTTCTCCTTCTCTAAAGCCTTCCGCTCTTTCTCGCTGGTCTCCATCTTCACCTGATTTGAAATCAGATCATGTTTTAAATCATAGATTTCTTTCTCCTTGAGTTCGAGCTCCTGTTCAAGCTTCTCGACCTGAGATTTTGCCTTAAAATAGTCATCTGCGATATTGAGTTCTAAGAGAGTTGCCTTCATATCAGTCGGAAAACGCCGGAACTCCTCCATGGAATCAAACTCATTTATTTTATTGTTGATGTATGCCGCCACGCGCTGAAGGTACTCCTCCCCCTCATAGCCGCTCAACGTATACACCTTTCCTCCAATAATAACCTCGGCGCTTGTCTTCGCTGACATAACTTATCCTCCCTGGTACATCGACGATTCAAAAGTATCTATCTTTTAGTCCTATTATAACTAGATTTAGTGGTAAAAGCAATAAAAACTTGCTTATTTTGTGATTCCGAAGTGCTGATAGGCAAAATCGGTCACAACTCTCCCCTTCGGCGTGCGGTTGATAAAACCGTTTTTTACGAGGTACGGTTCATAGACATCCTCGATTGTACCGGAGTCCTCCCCAATCGCAGCAGCAAGCGTGTCAAGCCCCACCGGGCCGCCGGCAAACTTCTCAATCATCGTCATTAAGATGTTGCGGTCACTCTGGTCTAACCCCATCCGATCGACCTCTAAGAGATCTAAGGCGAACGATGCGACCTCCTTTGTAATCTTCCCGTCGTATTTTACCTCCGCAAAATCGCGGACACGCTTCAACAGGCGGTTGGCGAGACGCGGGGTTCCGCGGGAACGCCTTGCAAGTTCATAGGCGCCCTCCTCCTCTATCTCAACATTTAACGTTCCTGCCGAGTGAAGTATAATTGTCTTCAACTCATCGACCGTATAGAACTCTAAGTGATGGACAACGCCGAAGCGGTCGCGCAGCGGTGCTGACAACAGACCGGCTCTCGTCGTTGCACCTACAAGTGTAAATTTTGGAAGGTCGAGGCGGATAGCCCGGGCTGTCGCTCCTTTTCCAATCATAATATCGATGACGTAATCCTCCATCGCAGGATACAGAACTTCCTCCACCTGACGGTTCAGACGGTGAATCTCATCGACAAAGAGGACATCCCCCTCCTGAAGGTTGCTTAAAATGGCAGCCATCTCCCCCGGCTTGCCGATGGCTGGTCCGGAGGTCACTTTTATGTGGGTTCCCATCTCGTTGGCGATGATGCCCGCTAAAGTCGTTTTTCCAAGTCCCGGCGGGCCGTAGAAAAGCACATGGTCTAACGCCTCGTTTCTTTGCTTTGCCGCCTCGATATATATTTTTAAATTTTCTTTCGCTTTCTGCTGTCCGACATAGTCCGAGAGCATCTGAGGTCGGAGGCTTTTTTCAATTTTTATATCCTCCTCCTGCACCTGCGTAGAAATCACTCGCTTTTCCATCTTCTAATCAAACCTTTCCGGCGTTCTTTTATAAAAATGCCATGTTTTTTAGCGCCTGCTTAAGCAGATCCTCCACCCCGGTATCCTCAGTAATCTCGACATCACCAAGCGCCTTTAACGCCTCCGAAGAGGAATATCCCAAGGCGACAAGGGCTTGCACAGCCTCGTTTTTCACACTGTTTCCCTTCACCGCAGCCCCCACAGTCTCATGCGCCAACTTCTGCTCAAAAGCATCCTCTAAGTTCAATTTATCCTTCAACTCCAAAATCAGACGCTGTGCTGTCTTCGCGCCGACCCCCGGAGCTTTTGCAATCGCCTTCGCATCGTCCCCTAAGACGGCAAAGCGCAGATCGTCCGTCGTCATGACTGAGAGAATCGCAAGAGCCCCCTTCGGTCCGATTCCGTTGACTCCGATTAAAAGTTTAAAGACCATCAGGTCATCTTTCGTGAGGAATCCGTACAGCATCATAATGTCCTCCCGCAGATGAAGGTAGGTGTAAATTTTTACCTCCTCGCCGACGGACGGAAGATAATCGAACGTCTGCGCCGTCGTGTAGATATTGTAGCCGATGCCGCCGGCCTCCACGACAATCTTATCCGCCTCAATCTCTGTTAAAATTCCTTTGATATATGAATACATTAGAGCAATTTTCCTTTCAAACGTATGATAATTTCCTGCGCGATGATTCCAATCAGAAATCCGGTGAGGGCACCGGCAATCAAGAGCACCGGCATATAATAAAATATATTACAGTTCTCCACGACGAACGCCGCCACTACAAGCTGCCCGATATTGTGGGCAATACCGCCGCACACGCTCACCGGAACAACGCCAAGCCACTTTGTCCTCCGAAGCGCAAACATCAGCAGATAGCTCAAAACTCCTCCCGCGAGACTGTACAAAATGCTAAACATATTTCCGAAGAGGAAACCGGCAAGCACAATGCGCAACATTGAGACTGCAAAAGCTTCCCTCTCGCCCACCGAATAGAGCATAATTATAACTACAATATTCGTCAGACCAAGTTTTACCCCCGGGATTCCAAAGTAAAATGGAATCAGAGACTCAACATAACTGCAGATTAGCGCAAGGGCGATAAATATGCCCAAAAATGCAATTTTTTTACTTCGCAATGGAATCAAACCCGCTTTCTGTATCACTGATGACCTCCACCACAATCTTATGCGGCAGACAGACAATCGTCTCTTTGTCTTTACTGATAGCTCTCTGGTGTACGCAGAGCTTGTCGGGACAGTTCGCCTCAACCATGTCGGCAGATCCGCCCTCGATTTTTAGCACGTTGCAGACTTCCCCGTCAATCTCGATGGGAATCTCTCTGTCCTCGCCTAAGGAATAACTTCCATAGACATCTCCGTCAATCAATATCTCGACCCTGTCTCCCTGCACACTGCCGCGCATGAGATAAAAGATTGCGAAGGCAGCGAGTGCAGCTGCGAGGACGGATAAAAAGATAACATCTCTCTTTGTGAAACGCTTCGTCATGCCTTCAATGCTCCGATGTAATAAAATCCCTTGCACTCCGTCAAAGTCACGTCTACGATTTTTCCAATCAGTTCGGCTCCCCCCGGAAAATGCACGGTAGAGTTATTGCTAAGCTTTCCGGTGACGAGGGATGCATCCTGCTCGTTTACACTCTCGACGAGTACCGGGAGCGTCTCTCCGGTCAAAAGACTCGACTTTTCCGCCGCGATGGTCTGCACTTCTTTTAAGAGACGGTCAAAACGTTCTTTCACGACATCCTCCGGCACCTGATCCTCCCTCGCTGCCGCCGGTGTTCCGGTGCGCTTTGAATAGATGAAGGTAAATGCGCTATCATAGCGCACTCTTCTCACGACATCCATCGTCTCCTCGAAATCTTCCTCCGTCTCACCCGGGAATCCGACGATAATGTCCGTCGTAATCGCAATATCCGGCACTGCGGCGCGGATTTTATCGACGAGTTCTAAGTAATGTTCCTTGTCGTAACGGCGGTTCATCGCCTTTAAGATGCGGCTGCTTCCGGACTGCAGCGGAAGATGCAGATGTTTGCAGATTTTCTTTGAATTTTTCATCACTTCAATCAGCTCGTCCGAGAGATCCTTCGGGTGGGAGGTCATAAAACGGATGCGCTCTAAGCCGTCGATTTTTTCTACCTCTTTTAAGAGTTCCGCGAATGTCATCGGCTGCTCTAAGTTCTTTCCGTAGGAATTGACGTTCTGCCCTAACAGCATGACTTCGACAACGCCGTCCGCCACAAGGCGCTCAATCTCGCGGATAATCTCTTTTGGTTTGCGGCTCCGCTCTCTCCCTCTGACATAAGGCACAATACAGTAACTGCAGAAATTGTTGCAGCCGAACATGATATTGACGCCCGATTTGAAGGAGAATTTGCGCTCCACCGGAAGATCCTCGACAATCTTGTCGGTGTCCTCCCAGATATCGATTGTGATGGAATCCGCCTCTAAGGCATTGACAATCAGCTCCGCAAATTTATAGATGTTGTGAGTTCCGAATACGAGATCGACGAACGAGTAACTCGTGCGGATTTTCTCCACGACCGTCGGCTCCTGCATCATACATCCGCAGAGACCAATCATCATGAACGGATTCTTTTTCTGAAATCCATTGAGGTATCCGAGTCTGCCGTACACCTTATTGTTCGCGTTCTCGCGGACGGTACAGGTATTGTAAATGACAAAATCCGCCTCCTCACTCTCCACTTCCCGATAGCCAATCTTCTCTAAGATGCCGACTAACTTTTCCGAATCGCGCGCATTCATCTGGCAGCCGAACGTGGTCACATGGAAGGTCAAAGGGCTTCCCTTCTGCTCCGACAACTGTCTGACGTACTCTTTTGCAATGTCCATGAAATAATACTGGCGTGCAGGCTCCTCCTGCGGCACGTTGCTGTGGGCTACTAAATTCAAATTTCTATGTTTCTTCATCTCTGTTTCTATTTCCTTTTCTAACTACATTTATTCTCTAATTTGTCCGTCTCCGCGAATTACATACTTTGTGCTGGTCAGCGCTTCTAATCCCATCGGTCCGCGCGCGTGAAGCTTCTGCGTGCTGATTCCGATTTCCGCGCCGAAGCCGAACTCAAATCCGTCAGTAAAACGGGTCGAGGCATTGACATAGACACAGGCCGCATCGACCTCGTTCAAAAATTTTTCCGCGTGGCTGTAATCGTTGGTGATAATTGCCTCAGAATGACCGGTGTTGTAACGGTTGATGTGGGCGATTGCCTCGTCGACGGAAGCAACCGTCTTTGCGGAGACAATGTAATCTAAGTACTCTGTTCCCCAGTCCTCCTCGACCGCTGCCCTTAAAAGCGTGTGGTCGAGTGTCTCATCCGCCTCCGTGGCGTGCAGCACTCTCTCATCGCCGCGCAGTTCGACCTTCTTCGTCTGCAGGCGGCGCGTCAGTTCCGGCATCAGCACATCCACGACATTCTCATGCACCAACAGAGACTCGCATGCATTGCAGACGCCGATGCGCTGTGTCTTTGCGTTCATGATGATATCGATTGCCATCGCAAGGTCTGCCGACTCATCCACAAAGATGTGGCAGTTTCCGGTTCCCGTCTCAATGACAGGAATCGTCGCCTGATTGACGACCGCGCGGATCAATCCCGCGCCTCCCCTCGGAATCAAAACATCCACATACTCGTTCATCTTCATGAAAGCTGTCGCGGTCTCCCTCGAGGTATCCTCAATCAAAGACACTGCCTCCTGCGGCAGATTTTTCTTCCGCAGTGCGCTGCGGATGGAGGAGACGATGGCAATGTTCGAGCAGATTGCATCACTTCCGCCTTTTAAGATGACAACGTTTCCGGTCTTAAAGCAGAGTCCGAAAGCATCTGCCGTCACGTTCGGACGTGCCTCATAAATGATTCCGACAACGCCGATTGGCACCCTTCGCTTTCCGATTCGAAGCCCGTTCGGGCGTGTCTTCTCCGAGAGCACCTCGCCGATTGGGTCGTCTAAGGCAGCAATCTGTCTAAGCCCCTCCGCCATCTGTTCAATTCTTCCCGCGTCTAAAAACAGACGGTCAAGCATCGCCGGAGGCATGCCGTTTTTCTTACCGTTCTCAATATCTTTTGTGTTCGCCGCGATAATCTTCTCCGTATCTGCGATAAGTTTGTCCGCCACATGGCAGAGCGCCTCGTTTTTCTCGGTCGTTCCGAGTGCGCCCATATATCCTGCAATCTCTTTTCCACTGCGGCAAATCTGTTCTAATTCCATGCTGCACCTCTCCTCTTGGTTCTCTTATTTTGTGTGGTAAAAGACTCTTATCCCACCTGTTTTATTTCGTGTAACGCCGGCATCCCATCTCCGTGTAGATGCGCGTCATCGGCACATCGGTCGGCAATACCCAAAGTTCCTTCTCCATCTGATGCTCGTAAGCTAACCCGTAGCGGTGACGAATCTGCGGATATTTTGCAAAATAGCGGTCGTAATATCCCATTCCATGTCCGAAGCGGTTCCCCTTCTCATCGAAGACAACGCCCGGGACGAGCACGGCGAGACGTGCTGTGGAAGCGGTATCCCTGCCGGAATAATCGGACGGAATCACTTTTTTGCAGCCTTCCTTCGGCTCTAAAATATGATAACTGCCCTCTGCGAGTTCTTCCTCCCCTCGCACCTCATAGAACTCCATGCCATCCCCCTCCACGCGCGGGAGCGCCAGCACTTTTCCGTCCGCCCACACTCTCTGATGAAAGTTGGACAATGACACTTCCTTACCGAGCGGACAGTAAGAAAAAATGACATCGGTCTTTAGATACCAGTCTGCCTCGAGCAGATAACTGCAGATTTTTTCACTGCACATTTTTGCCTCCGCCGCGGACATTCCATTGCGGATCTCTGCATGCTTTTTACGATAATCGGGTATTTTTTCCATATTTTTCTCCAAGGTTTTCGATGGTGCCGTCCTCCTGCACCATATCGATATTGTTCAACTGCGCGACCAGATTGCCCTTTACGTCAGCGACAAACTGTTTGCGCAAAAGGTCCTGCTCCTTTTTCTCGGCTTCGCTCAAGCCCTCCGCCTTAGATTTGCGGTATAGTTCGTTGATGCGGTCAATCTTTTCCTTTTCCATACTCTTTCCTCTCTCTATGTATTAACCGATAGTCTCGATAATAAAATCTGCGATGCAAAAATTCGGGTTCGGATCTGCCTGAAAAATTGTCCCTGTGAACTCGTCGTCAAAAATGTGATGAATCACACAGACATCCTTTCCGTTCGCGATAATCATATCGGCGCCGGAGAGCGTTGCAATCTTTGCAGCAGTGAGCTTCGTCGACATTCCGCCGGTTCCGACATCACTTCCGGTCGTCCCCTTCGCCATCCGATACAGAGATTCATCCATTTTTTCAACTACAGATATCAATTCAGCGTCCGGGTTCTGTCTCGGGTCGTCCGTGAAAAGTCCGTCGATATCCGACAACAGAATCAGGATATCAGCACCGATCAGGGAAGCTACGATGGCGGATAATGTGTCATTGTCGCCAAACTGCATCTCATAGGTGGAGACGGTATCATTTTCATTTACAATCGGAATGACACCGAGACGGAATAACTCCTCGAAAGTGTTTTGCGCATTTTCCCTTGAGACAGGGTTGACCATCGTATTCTTCGTCATGAGAACCTGTCCCGCCACCTGATTGTATTCGGCAAAGAGTTTCTGATAAATCATCATCAGCCTCGCCTGTCCCACCGCTGCGCACGCCTGCTTTGTCGCGATATCCTTCGGCCTCTCTGTCAGTCCGATGGACTGTCTTCCGACTGAGATTGCTCCCGAGCTCACAAGGCACACGTCCATACCGCGGTTTCTCAGGTTGCACAATTCTCTGACTAAATGTTCCACTTTTGTAAAATCTATATTTCCCGTCTCCGGCCGGTTCAGCGAAGAGGAACCAATCTTTACAACGACTCTTTTTTTTCTGCCAAAATCAAATTCTTCCCTTTTCATTTCTGCAATCAAACCCTTTCCTTCTCTTTCGCAGCATATACTTCTAATCATACCAATCTATACTCTAACACAAAATGCGTAAAATAACAAAAAAATTTTCAAATTCATTGTGTGTTTTTTGCCGATGTGGTAAAGTTGTAGGGTGTATTACATTTTGAATCGAGGAATAATCAGATGAAATCTATCGTCAGAAGAAAATACAAACCGTTACTTTTTCTCATATTATCGCTGGTTCTTGTGACGTTTTCGGGGTGCACCCCCTCCAACTCCGCAAAAACCATCTCCAAATCAGGCTTTTATTTTGACACCGTCATTCAGATTACACTCTACGATGCACAATATGAGTCCCTGCTCGATGACTGTTTCGATTTAGCCGGCACCTACGAGGGATATTTTTCCAATACAATCACTGACAGCGACATCTCTAAGATCAATCAGGCAGGGGGAGCGTTTGTCGAAGTACACGATGAGACGATTGAACTGTTGCAAAAAGGCATCTATTACGGGGACTTAAGCGGCGGAAATTTTGATATCACCATCGGAAATCTTTCCGACCTCTGGAACTTTTCGACTTATGCCCTGCTCGATGAGGTGCCGGAGACGGCGGTTCCATCCCCGGATGCGATTCTGTCCGCCCTAGATGGCGTCGACTACCACAATATTGTCATCGAGGGCAGCCGGGTTGCACTCTCTGACCCCGCCGCAAAACTTGATCTCGGCGGTATTGCAAAGGGTTATATTGCAGACCGGATAAAAGAATATTTAGAGGAGAACGGTGTGACGAGCGGACTGATCAACCTCGGCGGGAATGTCCTGACACTCGGGGAAAAAGCGGACGGCTCCGCCTACACAATCGGCATCCAGAGACCTTTTTCAGAGGACGGGGAGCCGATTACCTCCGTCTCCGTCACAGACAAGACTGTCGTCTCCTCCGGCGTGTACGAGCGGTGTTACGAGGTCGACGGAAAATTCTACCACCATATTTTAGACCCGAAGACAGGCTATCCGTACGACAACGGTCTCCTCGGTGTGACCATCATCTGTGAAGATTCCGTCGACGGGGACGGGCTCTCCACGACCTGCTTTTCCCTCGGACTAAAAGACGGGTTAGCCCTCGTGGAGAGCCTTCCCGATGTGGAGGCAATCTTTATTACGGAAGATTTTAAGCTTCACAAGAGCTCCGGATTAAAATAAGGACGCGTCCCTCTCATCTAGAACACGTCCCATGAATACATCAATTGTTTGTCGTTATCTCAAATGTGCAGCATTCCGCCTCACTTCCGTCTGCAAGCACGAGCGTTCCGTCGCTTCCCACTGCAACAAATTTTCCCGGCTGCAACACACTCTCGAAGGACACACCCTCCCCCGTCAATCCTCTGACCGTCCGAAAAGTCTGAGCCTTCGCCAAATCATTTCCCGCATTCTGCGCTAAAACAATCTTCTCATCGACGCAGGTCAGAAAAAGTCCCGGCTTATTGTTCGATTCGATTGAGACATAGGTCTCCTTTGTACAATCCTCCTTGCCGTCAGTCAAGACCCATTCGGCATCTGCACTTTCCTCACTGAAGCCTGCGCCCACCGCAACATCCGAATAAGGATACAATTCGTCCGACTTTGAGTTGTGATAAGATGCGTGCGATATTTTTTCCCCGCCCGAAGTCCCTAGCGAGACACTCGTTCCGAACAGCCCAGCCGCCGTCTCATCGATATAGGAAATGGTTCCGTCGTCCTCAAAAATTAATTCCTCCACACAGGCCACACGCCGGTATCCGCTTCCGCCGTCCAGAGAGCCGTTGTGGTAAATGAAATACGTCTTTCCCTGAAAATCAATGACCGCCATGTGGTTCGTGTTCGAAGTCGCAGTTGGTTCCATGATAATGTCTCCGTAAACCCATCGCCCGTTAATGAGGTCATCTGTCGTCGCATACGCCATCTCCTCACGCCATCCTGCGGCATAGAAAATGTAATAATCCCCCACATAATTCCCATTCTCATCCTGACGTCTGTAGAGCCACGGTGCCTCCGTAAAATTCCCGGGGCTGACTTTCTCTAAGACATCCGTCCCGAATGTGATTTCCCCGTCCCCGTCTAAATCCCTGACAGATATCATATCCGCATTCAGTTCACAGATGAAATATTTGCTGTTGCCCCAGGCAAGATAACGGTGTTCTTCCCCGCTTTCATCCGTCTCAATCCAGACGGTCGGATCTATGTCGTTCCACGCGGATGATTCCCCGGTCGTCAAAGTACCCGGCACAAGCGCATGACCGATGTCGGTAAAAGGACCGGTCGGGCTGTCCGATACCGCCACACCGATTGACTGTCTGCCCTGCGACTGGCTGTCCCACGAGCAATAGTAAAAATAATACATCTCTTTCCGGTCTGCCTCACTGTAGTGCTTTGCCACCTGTCCTGCCCAGGCGGAATTATTGTCCGCCCAGGTGATATCGGAGCAGGACAGGATAATTCCCTCGTAAGTCCAATCCTTCATATCTGTAGTTGAATAACACTGCCACTCTGGTATGACATATGCATCATTCTGCGAAACATCGTGCCCGGTGTAGAGATAGACCGTGTCTCCGTCCACAAGCGCTGCCGGATCACCTCCGTACGTCAGATTTCCTCCGTCGTCAAAACCGGCAACCGGATTGGTATATTCACTTTTTTCTACCGTGACAGCTTCCGTCTGTACACATGTCTCCCCGCTCTCTTCTGCCTGCGTCTCCGCGGCAGAAGAGGACACATCGGAATTTGATTTTTCCGCACATCCACTGACAAAAAATGCGCTGGTAAGCAGCAGTATCCCCATTCTTTTTCGTCTCATAGCCTTCTCTCCTTATTTTCCATCATTCATATTCTTACGGTACTCGCTGGGAGATACCCCGCAGGATGCCTTAAATATCTTCATGAAATGCTTTTCATTGTCGTATCCCACTCTCTGGCTGATTTCTATAATGCGCATGTCTGTCTCTGCCAGCAGGCGCCTTGCCTCCCGCATCCGGATATCTTTTAGATAATTTACAAAGTTGCTCCCCGTATATTGCTTGAACGAGTAGGAAAACAGCGAGTAATTCATGGAAATATGGTTTGATACTACCGCCATATTCAAATCTTTCGCATAATTCTGTTCTATGTACTCCACAGCCTGCTGTATTTTGTGGCTGTTGCGGTTCATATCCAATTGGCTGTTAATTTTCTCCTGGAGCCCAAAGATAAACTGCATCAATTTTTCTTCATAGATATCAATGCAGTCTTCCGCAAACAAATCCATCACTTCTTTTAGTCCTTCCTCCTCATCGATGACATTTCGGTAAGTCTTTGCAACATCCCGGAAAAATTCCATCATACATGCTTCATACTGCGCTATCCCAATTCTTCCGTTCTTCACCTCGTAAAAGAACTGGTGCCATACCCGCGCGACATCTTCTCTGCGGTCTGTACCAATCAACTGCACACGCTGCAGCTTCGCCGCCTCCGTCACCTGCTTCCCGGCTTCCTGCACCAGCCCCTCCGGAATATGTTCCCTTCCGCTTTCTGTGCGCATTTCCTTTTTATTGCGGCAGAATGCCTCTTTGCGCAGCAGGACACTCTCGAGATATGCGGTCCTTAGTTCACGCAGCCCATGATAAATTCCACTCACACCGATATATCCGTTTATAAGTTCATTCTCAAGCAGCAAGTCAAGCTTTTCCTCCGGTACGACAAACACATCGCATCCTTCCATATCCGCCAAATAGATATAGTTTTCCTCCTGCAAATTCATCCTTTTTTTTACATTCTGACAACAGACCACATAACCGCCCGCATATAGCTCATTCTCGTACTGTCGCTCCAATGTCTGTATTTCCTCTTCTGTGGTGTTCGTAAGCAGCATCAGGTGTTTTATCTGCTGGTATCCTAACCGCTTCTTCTCGTTGTATTTCTCCTGTTCCTCCTCTATCTCATTATTAAATTTTTGGAGAATCTCTGTAATTTTCCCGCGCTCCACCGGTTTTAGCAAATACTCCCGCACACCGCTTCTCAACATTTCCACCGCATAAGAGAAATCATCATAACCGCTGATTGCAACCGTGAGCGGAACATGCTCACAGGACTGCATCTGTTTTACAAGTTCAATACCATCCATCTTCGGCATACGGATATCCGTAAACATCACATCCACTTTCTGTTCCCTTATCACCTCGAGCGCCATCTCTCCATTATTGCATTCTATGATGACCTCCACCGGCACACCACTTCGCTGTATCATCGTCTTGATACCCTGCCGAATTAATTTTTCATCCTCTACAATCAATACCGTCTTCATTCTTCTCTCCTACCTCTCCCCACCGACAGAGCCATCTCCTCATTTGAATGGGTCACCGGAATCCTTACCCGGATTTTTGTGTAACATCCAAATTTTGAAGATATCTCAATTCCATACGCCTCCCCAAAGGCGATATGAATGCGGTCCTGTACATTTTTCAATCCGATTCCATTGCCGGAACCACCACTTGAATCAAGCTCCCCTGCAATCTTTAGCCGCAGTTTTTCCACGCTCTCCTCCGTCATTCCTTTCCCTGCATCTGTGATTTCTATAATACAGTCACCTTCCTCCAAAAAACCTTTGATATAAATATTGGTATCTTCCGCCATCTCCTCAATCCCATGATAGATGGCGTTTTCCACAATAGGCTGCAGGGACATTTTAGGAATCTCCTGTTTTAAAATAATCTCCGGAATATTGAGCGACAGGTAGATTTCATAGTCGAACCTTAGGTTTATCAGCGCCATATAATTTTTGATATATTCGATTTCCTGCTCCACCAGCACATTCGTGGATACCCACTTCATACTGTAGCGCAGCAGCTTTCCAAGCGATGTTACCGCATCCGATATTGCATACTCTTCGTCAATCTCCGCCATCATTTTAATGGATTCGAGAACATTGTAAATAAAATGTGCATTGATCTGATTCTGTAATGCTCGGATTTCCGAATTTTTCACCAGCATTTCACGATTCAGATTATCCTCCATCAATTGTTTGATGCGATCTAACATTTTATTAATCTGAGTTCCGAGCTCCCCCATCTCATCCTTGCCGCAATTTTCGATTACGACGTCGAGATCGCCCTTTTGAACGCGGCGGATGGAGCGTAAAATCTCATAAAACTGTTTTAACAGATGTTCCACAATCCCATTGATAAAAAATACAAGCACAAATAGAAATACAAGCATCACCGCCACAAAAATATTGCGTATCCGATATACCTCATGCACATTGCTTGTGATATCTTTGACGCACACTAAAATCCCATCTAACTCATGTACCGTCAGATATGTGACAATCAGATTTCTATTTTTGGTGTGGATATAACTTGTCTGTATCCCGTCTTCCCCTGCATATTCCGCCTTGATTTCATCGAGCAGCGCCGGATTTTCATCCATCGCATTATCACCAAAATAACTCTCACCATCACTTGTCAAAAAGCAGCTCCATTCATTCTCCATCCCTTCGTACAGACTTGGAAACATATTTTCCATCGTCATCGCCGCCTCAATGATTCCAATCTGTCCGTTATCGCTGTCTATGATTGGCGTCACAAGACCTACAATCTTGCGGTTCTGACTCATCCTGTAGGACGAGAAGATATTATCGGTAAAATTGAAATGCCAGCCGGTATATTCCTTTTCCTCTGCCCACTCCTGTTTCTCCATGCGCGAAGCCTGATAGAGAATGGGCATCATCTCCTGCACATCATCATCTGCCGCATAAACCCTCACTCCATAAATCAGTGGATTATTATTCACCAAACGCTCCAGCGACGAGATGTTTTCGCTCTTAAAAGTAAGCCACTCCTCCGTTGTAATCGTCTCTCCACACTTTGTCCTGTTTAATACCATAAGCAATTTCTCATCACTTAAGAAAAACTGTGTTGACATATTGATGGAATCAATGTTTGTTGCAATCTCATCCTCATTGCGCTCCATGGTATATTCCATGTAATTTAAGTTCTCATCCACAACATTCTGCTCCATCGTGCGAAATAAAATACCGGCAAATACTCCGATGGGCACAATGGTAAACATGATAATCACGAAAGTAAACTTAATATTTAATTTCTGGTTCTGAAACTTTTCCAAAAAATGCATCCATTTATTCTCCCATTGTCGGACTTGCTCAATCGATTCCAATCTTTTTTTTCGCTTCCTTCGTATACTCCGCCTTCTTCTGCATCACTCCGTCAAAATCAAGTGCCGCGCGCTCCTCCACAAAATCATCAAAGATTTGATCAAACTCCTCCTCGGAAGAAGCAAGCAGAAGTTTCGGCAGAGTCACGCTCCAAAGCTTTGTAATTTTGTCATCCGCGACCGCCTCCGGCGAACCTGCCGGAAACACGATATCCTCCTGCCCATTGTAAACCACATACTGCCTCGACCATGCCTCAAGCTGAGCCACCGCAGGTGAGACCTCCTGCTTCCACTGCATTTGCATCACGTTGTCCTGCAGCATCCAATAGGCATCATCCGCGCCATAGATTTTGTCATAAGCAATCCGGTCCGTATCTAAGAGTTCCCGCACTTCCTCCTTCAAAACAGGTTTTCCGTCCACCATATCATATGTCTCACCTTCCACACCCAGATAGGTAATCATCTGTCCATGCTCACTCATCAGATAATCTAAAAATGCAATGGCGCGCTCCGGCTCCTCACAATTCTTTGAAATCATCGTCACCGTCCAGCCGCCTATTCCTGTAGTTGGAAGCGTCGGATCGTCCCCGTTTGCATTCTTTGGCCCCTCCACTGCCATATAGACACTGTCCGGGTCATTTGCATAGAGCGTTTTCTGCTGGGATATCATATCTGTATACTGATAAAGCATACAAAAGTATCGTCCCTCGCTGATTTTCTCCTCCATCTGGGTTCTGGTATCCACAAAAATATCATTCGCAAGATATCCCTCCTCCCCCAGCTCCCGGAACATTTTAAGCCAGCGGATATATTCCGGGTCTGTATATCTGTCATAGATTTCCCCGTCTTTTTCCCATGGAATTGCCAAAAAATTCATCAGATACTTATCGAATGATACGTTTCCCTCATTGTTAAACACATGCGCACCGACAGGAATCAGCGCTTTTCCATCCACCATTGGGAACTGCTCCGCCGCTGCCTTTACCGCTGCCGCAAATCCCTCCGGCGTCGTCATATCAGGACTTCCGATTGCCTCATAAATATCCTTTCGAACAAGAAACGTCTCGTTAGACCCAAGCATGTCATTCTCTTCCACATCCTGCGGTGTGACAGAAGAGTTCGGATAAGCATAGATATTCCCGTCCTTCTGTGTATACCAGTTGACTGTCGCCGGATCTGAAACTTCCCAGAAATACGGGTCATACTCATCTGCCAATTCATTCAACGGGTAGACCATACCATCATTGATTAATGTATTCACCTGTGGTTCCCACCAGCCAATCGTAATAATATCCGGAATCGAATCCGAGGTGATGAGTGCATTGAGTTTCTCTGTCTCGTTTCCGATTGGCGTGATGAAATTGATATTCACACCCGTCTCCTCCGTGATTGTCTTTGAAACCAGATTCTCCCCCCACGGTGTTGCAAACCAGGAATAATTCACATACCAATCCAGTGTGATTTCCTCGTCTGCATACTTCTCCCACGCAGGCGCCGATTCTCCCTCACATTCCGTTTCCTGTGTTGTATTCAAAACTTCCCTCCCGGTCTGCGTTGTATTTTCACAAGCGGCGCATAAAAGCAGTCCCGCAATGCACAAAAAAATTGCTGCCCCATTTCCAGCCCTTCTCCTCATAAAGTACCTCCGCTTCTTTTTCTCAAATATAAGTATACCATTATTTTCGTTCTTTCTCCACCCCTATTCTGCGAACTTGGCGTTTTCAAAAAACATCTGAAAAATACTTTGTACACACCCAAAAAGAGCTGCCGTAATATGACAGCTCCTTTTAATTCAATAAGAAATGTTGATATAAAAACGGCAGCTTACTCTTTTACCGCCCCCGCTGAAATACTGCTGATGATGTATTTCGAAAAGAATGCAAACACCAGAAGGATTGGTATGACAGAAATCGCTACTGCCAGATAGATTGCTCCCTGATTCGCATTGATATCGGTGGACGCCCGAAGGGTCGCCATCATAACCGGAAGAGTGAACTTTTCACTCTTGTTTAAGATAATCATCGGAAGCAGATAATTATTCCAGTTTCCAATGAATGCCATGATCGCCATGGTCGCAATGCCCGGAGACATGATTGGGAGCACGATTCTGTGAAAAGAATAAAATTCACTTGCCCCATCGATGCGTGCCGCCTCGATCAAGGATGGCGGAAGCACCGACATTACATACTGTCTTAGGAAAAAGACAGTTCCCGGTGCTGCAATCGCCGGAATGATAAGCGGGATGTAAGAGTTTACCAGATGCAGTTTCGTACACAGATTGTAGAAACCGATCAATCCCAACTGTCCCGGAATCATCATAAATATCAGAATCGCTCCGAAAATCAGCTTATTTCCCTTGAATTTATACATTGCAAGACCGTATGCAGTCATCGCAGAAAAATATGCGGTGAGCGCCGTCGCCGGAACTGCTACAACCAGACTGTTCCACATTCCGCGAAACAGGTTAAAGTAATCAAATACCTTTTCCCAGTTTTCAAGAAGATGCGTACTGGGAATCAAAGTAAAGGAGGTTACAATCTCCTGACCGCTCCGCGTCGCATTTACCAGCATCAGAAGGAATGGAAGCAGACAGACCGCCCCGAGTAAAATAAGCAGCACATACAGAGTACCTTTTTTTATCTTATATCCGACCGTATTCATGTTCTAATCCTCCTTCCTATTGAAAATCTTAAGCTGCAGAATAGAAACTGCTAAAATAATCAGGAATATGACGTATGCCACTGCTGATGCATATCCCGTCTGTGTCGTTCCTGTCTCAAATCCAAATTTATATAGATACATTACCACTGTCTGTACAGAATTGTAGGATGCACTCGCCTTATCTACCATAAGGAACGGAATGTCGAACATCTGCAGACCTCCAATCAGGGATGTGATTGCCACATACAGTAAAATCGGTCTGATTAGGGGCAATGTGATTTTTCCAAATACTGTCCAACGTCCAGCGCCATCAATAGCTGCTGCTTCAAAATAATCTTTAGAAATCCCCTGTACTCCTGCCATCAACATGATAAAGGTATTTCCGAACCATACCCAGGTCTGAATCACCGCGATAGTGACCCCTGCATGGCTTGCAGTTCCAAGCCAGTCAACCGGATTGTAAGACGCCCCAAAAAGGCGGTAAACCGAAGCAATAATCTGATTAAATGTGCCATATCGCCAATCGAGCAGCGTCTTGAACAAAAAAGCAATCGACGTCGCCGCAATCAGATTCGGCAGATAATAGATAACACGGAAGATTCCAAGTCCCTTCATCTTGTACTTTACATCGCTGAATACCATCATAAGTAAAAATGCCACGCCGAGCTGCAGTACAATATTGACGACCCAGATTCTTACTGTGTTCCAAAGCGCACGCCAGAAAAACTTATCCTGAAAAACTCTGACATAGTTGTCAAACCATACCCAGTTCATTTGCCCTACACCGGCAATCTTAGCGTCTGTAAAACTCAGATACAGGGTTCTCAAAACCGGATATACATTAAAAATTAAAAACACTACAACAAACGGTAATACAAAAAGGTAACCCGCATTATTATAGTTTTTCATTCTCTTTTCTTTCTTTTCCATAATAATCCTTGCCCTTTCTTTCCCATACGGCAGATTTTCTAATTTTGCCGCATACCCCGCATATGCGGGGTCTTGCGGCTTTTATAATCTCACGGATTACTCTCTCGTTACTGTAATATCCGGGTAAGAGGACTCAATCATATCATAGAATTCAGCCACTGCCTCGTCCTTTGTCTTCTCTCCAGTCTTAACAGCGGAGATTGCATTTCCCCATGCATCGCCGATTGCCTGATCGTATCTTGTGACCTTAGAGGTATCAATATTCTTTGCCTGCTCTAACCAGAAGGAATATAATTTCTGTCCGCCATAAATCTCGTTTGCATCATCCTTGTGCTTTTCAAGTGCAGACTTTAACGATACGGTATCACCCTGAGAAAACTCAATCCACCAATCAGCAGTCTCCTCATTCAAGGTACAGAATTTCACGAAATCCCATGCCAGTTCTTTTCTCTCGGACTGGGAAGAGATACCAATGTATGTACCACCGTCAAAACCGGAAGCCGGACCAGCACATACGCCCCATAAACCGGAGGTATCACCTACGTGATCTCTCATGGTAAGAACGCCCCATGCCGGAAGACCATATGCAAATACTTCTGTCTTGTCGAGATCTTTCGTTGCTTCCTCAAATGCATCCGCATCTGCCCATACGTCTACCGAATCATCTGCATAGTTTTGGACATCTGCGGTAAGAATCGGAACTTCACCAGCCATCGCCTGATACCACGGTGTTGACCACTGGTTTGCATAAGCAGTCAGATCATTCTGATACAAATCTACACAAAGATCCATAAAATCATATCTTGCCTGTGATACATTTAATTCTCCATCCACGACCCATGCAGAATCGCCGGAAAATACGCTCATCTCTGCATCGGAAGCAAAGATTCTATATCCTGCATCCTTTAATTTCTGCGCTGTATCTAAGATTGTCGGATAATCTGCAAATAACTTTCCAATTTCTTCCGGATCATCGGTTCCAAATACGTCCTTTGCGATATCTCTTCTATAATAGATACCCGCCGGAGTAATCTGATAAGAGATTGCTCTCTGTACACCGTCGTCAGACTGTCCCACCTGCCAGACGTAATCAACGATCTGATCTGCATAGTCCTGCGCACCAAACTGATCTAAGTCCTCAAAAAATCCTGCATCATAGAAGTCATCTAACATCTTTGGCTCACCCACGATGATATCCGGCTCCGTCTCCCCACCGAGCAATGCAGTCTGTACCTTTGTCGGGTAGTTTGCCGGCTCGATTACAACTGTTGTAACCTTTACTCCTGTCTGCTCCTCATATCTCTTGCCAAAATCCTCAAGATCGTCTGCGAGCGTCCAGATAACCAATTCCTCGCCGTCTGCCGCTTTTTCGCCGCCGTTGTTCTCGGTCGCATCTGCTCCATTGCTTCCGGTAGAAGCATCCTTGTCAGTTTCCCCACATGCCATCATGGAAAATGCCATCGCACTGACAAGTAAAACTGATACTGCTTTTTTCCAGTTCATAAAAATATCCTCCTTTGATTTCAACATGATTGTTGTTTGTTGATAATTGAATTATATACAGAATATCCGCTCAAAAAAATGATCCGAATTTTAAAAAGGTATCATTTTTTTAGTTGCGATAACAAACCGTTTTTATGGAATGCGCACTTATTTTGCCACAGATTCCCTCACCTGCTTCCCGCACGGTATATTCCTGTTCCCTATCTGACTTGTTCAAAAGAACTACCACGCGCTCACCGTCCGGATTCAAAAAGCCTGTCACCTCAATTGCATCCGTATAGCGTGAAGTACCAATATGCACCGCGCCCTCTCTGATATACCGGCTGAAATGTCCGATGTAATAGTAGGAGAGCCTCTTTTCATAAGTGTCCGCTTTTTCGTCACACATAATCGGCGATGCGCAGAAATTTCCCACATGATTTGGTCCTCCCTTGCTGTCTAAGAGCAGATTCCAGTCAAAGGAAGCGCTGATTCCGGCATTTAAGTTCCCCATCATGTCATGCGCATACATTTCCGCTTTCTGGACTTCGGCAGAGTCCGCAAATCGCGAGTACTCCACACACCCCTCCGAAAAGAAGATTTCCATCTCCGGATACATTTTTCGCACCATCTCAAGTGTCTCAAAATGATCCCCTGTATACCAATGTACCGCTTCACCTGCCAGATATCTTCTCGTTTTCTCGTCGGCAGCTACCTCCCTGAACCTTTGGTAAGCCTCCTCCTTATTGTGATCCCAGACAAAGATTCCGATATCCGAGATTCCTTCACGCTCTAAGGTTGGTCCAAGGTAATCCCGCACAAACAAGCTCTCCGCCTCCGGTGTATAGACACAGGAATCCCATGTCTGCACTGCCATCGGCTCATTCTGTACGGTAAGCCACTTAATCTCCACACCCTCATTCCGATAGGCACGGATAAATTTTACAAAGTAATCTGCCCAGAGCTGGTAATATTCCCGCTTTAACTCTCCGCCGTGATTCATCTCCCCGTTTGTTTTCATAAACGCAGGAGGAGACCATGGGGACATCAGAACTTTGATTCCTGTTCCATACTCTTCCTGCGCTCCGGACATCTCACGTACTTTTTTCGCATCGGCAAGCATTGGGAGAATCTCTGCCTTATCATGACTGATATCAAAGGTTTTCAGCTCTGTATCCCCCTCCTCGATATAGGTATAATTTCCAAGTGCAAAGTCACAGCTGTTCATATGAATTCGCCCGACGTTATAACGCAGTCCGCTCATTCCATAACACGCCTCCATGATTTCGGCTCTCTGCGCTTTGCTCATCTGTCCGTAAACATGTGCTGCCGCCTCTGTAAAAGCCCCTCCAAATCCATGAAACTTCTGATATTTTACCTCTGGATGGACATTTATTACATGCATACAGTCTGTCATCTGTGTACGCTCAAACTCCTGTTCCTCCCAAAAAAGTCCCTGCTTTTCGTCTGTTGTAATCACTGTAATCTGACTCATCTGATTTCCTCCATCTCTCTTTATTCCGAACCGCTGATTGTATCCTAGCCGATTTCCACTACAATCTCTGCTACCTTTCCCTTGCGGATTTCCTCCGCAAGCGTTCCCGTCACATAGGAAAATTTCGTATCTGCCACGGTTCCATTGCGGTAACAAAACTTCATACCCTTTATCATATAATCGCCCGGAATGTAATCCTTTACCTCAGCAAAATGATAGCTCATCTTTGTATTTGAAAGCAATGTCGTTTCCAGAATGCCGTTCTCCGGTATCAGATAGGCAGGCACTGCCGGCTCCGGCGTAAATGCAAGTTCCCCATCCTTCACCGTAAAAATATGCGGACCAAACAGCAGCAATTTCCACATGCTGATAAACTCGATTGTAGAACCACTCAGACGCGCCACAAAGCCTTTGCCGTGGTATGCCTTATTCGGATTCTTACTGCTTGCAATAAAGGAAGAATTCTCATAGATGCTCCTGCCATATGTTTTGGCATCTAAAAACGGTACTGCGGCATTGTGGAAATCCGTAAAAAATTCTCTATAAAGTCCACTGCGCAAAAGTTCTAAGAGATATTTGTATTCCATGTGCAGCCAGATGGACTCATTTTCTAACCATCCCGGCGTAAATGCCCTCGCACGTCCAAGTTCAAAAGAGGCATCCTGCAGGGAAGCATTCACTTTATACATAGACAGCTTTGTGTCATAGAGATCGCTGTTTTTCACCCTCTCATACAAGGTGTGTTTTATCTCTCTGTCCTCCTTGAGTTTTAAGTAACGCACCGGGCCTTCCAAAAAGTACGGAACAGGCTTCACACGAAATTCCAATGGACGGATACCCTCGATTGTCACCTCATAATTCGGCACTTCATATGTAAAATACGTCGGACAGATACCACCGCCAAGTTTTACCGCCTTTTCGATTCCTCTCTTTACGGTTGCGAGAAAACTGCTTAATACCTCCGCGAGATTCTCAGAAGTAAAAACCTTCTTCTTACCGGAAATTCCACTGAAGGTTTTATCCCGGTACATCTCCTTGACATCATTGATTCTGTTCCAGAAAGAGAGCACCATATCCTGTGTTTCGATTGCCTCTTTCTCAATGCGATTGAGCAAGTACAACTCATCAATCAGGCATCCCAATTCCTCAATGATATAGATTTCCCCCGGATATTTCTTAAGGGCACCAACAGTATATTCTAGCATCCTGCATAACTCATAGGTCTCCGCCATAGAAGAACCGAACATGCCCGGCATTCCGTTTAAAGCGTCATACCAACCCGGTTTTCCGCCCTCCATCTCGATACCCATTCCGTATGCATCGAGTGTCGCAAATTTTATCGTGCACAAAAGCACCAGCTTCTCAAACAGAGTCATAGAAAGAATCTCACCTTTTCCATACTCCGTGCGGACAAGTTTTTCTTCCGTCTCCCGTCTGCCAGCCTCATTCAGTGCATGGTACTGACGCAAGCCGTTTGGAGTCTCCGCATAGCGCGCCATACGCCGGTTGACATTCACCTGTGCGAGAAAACAGGTGTAATCCTCCTCATAGAGCATTTCCCGCTCCTGTTCCGGAAATATCTCCAGATAATCCATAATTAAATCCAGATTATAGGTCCAATGATCGCTCCAATAACCCTCTCCAAAATTTCCATTTACCAGACTATCTGCAAAATCAATAATCTGGTAAAACAGGGATTCGTTCCATGCATCGCCAAACACCTCCTCCATCTTTCGGCAGAGTGTTCCCGGTGTAAATGCCTGTGTGGTAAAAGCGGTCAATTCCTCTCTCTGTTTTTGATCCAATTCTGCAAACAACTGACCTGCCGCCTCAGGCTTTAACCGGTAAGTCAGCTTCTCTACCCCAAGCGGATTGTATCCGTCTAACTGGATGAGACTGTAAAATTCTTTGATATTCTCCCTTCCTACAAATGGGGAAAAGAAAGTATCGCATCTGCGGTTCTGATTCACATCCCTGAAATTGCCATTTCCCTGCGAATAAAACTCCGGCAGCATGGAAAAGTAATTGTAGTCCCGCTCCAAGTCTCCATGTTTTCTTGAATAAACATAGAAAATTTTATTGCTGCCAAGCTGCATCGGATAACCGCCTCTTAGAATGTTATCCATATAAGTATATTTGCAGTAAGCGTCAAAGTCTTTTGATGCTGTGTGCGTCTCAATTCCCGCGCAGAGCGCCTGCACCAGTTCATCCGCCTCTTTTTTCTTCGCTTCAAAATAATCAAAATCTTTTCTTTCCGCAAAAAAGCTTTCAAGAATCTCTTTTTTCTCCACCTGACCGATGAGTTCGTAGAGACTTAAACTTTCTCCTGCGGCGAGTTCTCTCTCCACACCATAGAAACAACATGGAAGCTGATTCATCGTAATCTGCTCCTGCTCATAGAGTTTTGCGAGAGAATTCTCCTCAAATCCCACCGCTTTTCGCATAGAGGTGTCATAGGAGAATACCAGCATCGGGTCCACGACCGGCATGAGCAGCTTCCCATCCGATAACACACCTGCGGAAAAATTGCCTCCTTCGATTTTCGTGACAGTCGCCGTGTCATCCATGCTTGCGCGCACCCTGAAATACGGCAGTCCTGTTTTGATATCTTCCACCTGCATCCATGCTTTTGCCGTCTGTCCCATGTTCTTCATGCTGTCAATTCCCACTCCATAAGGAATCACAGCCGGCATTCCGTCAAGCAGCTCGATGTGCACTGTCTCCGCAGAAATATTCTGAATCTCCACCTTTCGCACCAGTGCACCGAGATTTTCACCCGGCAGTGTAAAATAAGTCACATGTGTCAAAAATCCTGTATCTTCATTCTTCTCCTCAATTTCTAACCCATTCATAGCAATCTGCATGCTGTGAGGAACCGTTTCATCTGAGAACGCTTCCGTTACCTTACCATCTTTTTTAATAAATGTGCGGAAGCCTGTCGTCTTGACATTCTGATATGCCTGATGCGCCGGATAAAATTCCATAATCGCATGATCCTTGTCCTTGATTCCAAAGCTCACCACACATTGCCCACGGTTTACATAATAGCACCAGATAGGAATTCCTCTGATTCCTGCAATCCCTGGTAGGAAACTGGCAAAGGTAGATTCCCTGCCATAGTTTTTCATCATAAAATTGTCCGCTTGTCTTATCATCTTCTCTATCCTTTCATTCCTGTTCTGTTTTCTTGTTATCCATCTCTTCCCTGCTCTACCTAAGTATAATCTCGAGGTGATGTACCGCTCCTTCGTCAAGCCCAAGTATCAGTTCTTTCGACAATTCTATCGACATACCGTCGTTTGCGATACCGCACTGCGCCTTCTTCGACTCGATATTTTCCAGCTCTAACACTTCACCATCTAGTTTTGCGCCTGCAATCCGATAACTCCCGTATTCCTTTGCCTTCGCATTGAGATAACAGATGTTGAAATGTCTCCCGCCAAAATCAATCTGTACAGACACTTTTCCGTCCGCGTCAAACTGCTCCGCTAAAATCTTAGGTTCCAACACAAGTTTTCCAAACTTTCCTCTGACACCGAACATCTCTGTCATAACCGTCAGCATATACCAGCTCGCCGCACCGGTCAGGTAATGGTACAGACCTCTTCCCCTTCCGTTAAAATACTCCGGAATTCCCGGATAAATCCGGCTTCTCTCAAAGTTCATCGACTGCTTATAGAGCGCTGCAAGCGCCTTGTATCCCTCTTTTGCAAAACCTCTTCCATAGAGTGCATTTGCGTACATGACAGCCATGTGGGAAAAGACAGAGCCGTTCTCTTTCTCCCCGTATGCAAAACCAAACATTCTTCCTAAATCCATCTTTACCTCATGAAAGTCTGTGTTTAAACGGTATCCCCCGCACTCCTCTTTATAGAGATAACGGTCTGCACTCTTTATAATCTGCTCTGTCTGCTCTTTCGAAGCAGTCCCCGCCATGACGGAAAAAACCTGCCCTGTCAGCATCATGCGGACGCCTGTATCAAATTCACCCTCCACGCGTTTTCCGTGATTGTCATAGTAGCCGTTGAACCAGCCGTTCCCTTCCGAGTCTTCTACCCACTCTGTCTGTCTTATGTGCTCTTTAAGCCACTCTGCTTTATGTCTTAATCCCGCTGCAAGCTCTGTGACAGAAACATTTATTTGTTCTCCGGTGACATCATGAATACACGTATCCATATACGCTTCCAAAAGCCGGCGTTTCTTCTCGATGGAATCATAGAGCGCCGGATTGTCTGTAAGCAGCGTAAGAAGTTCTTTTGAAAGCGGCACCGTAGCTTTTTCTCCCTGCTTCTCTTTTTCGGCAAGTGCCTCCGTAAGCTCTGCAAGATCACACAGGTTAGCTGCATACGCATTGGTAAATGCCACGCTCTCACCGCGCTCCTCTGCCATGTCTAACGCATCATTCCAATCTGCTCCCCGCAATCTCATGTGACCATGCTCTCCCACCTCGTAGAATGCGGTAAGGTTCTGGAGCAGAAGATGTTCCAGGACAGTGCCCTCATAAATGACGCCCTGTTTCGTTTTCTGCAGACATCCGTAATCTTCGTTCCATTCTGTATCAATCTTTGTTCCCCTCGCCGCCTGTTTATCTTTGAAGTAAGAAACTTTTTCCTTAAGGATTCCGGTATCTCCGGTCTGATGAATATAGAGTTTTGTCGTCATCAAAGGCCATACACCATGATCCATCCATACACGTGTGATATTGTTGCGGTCAGCAATAAATTCTCCCTGACTGTTTCCGATAATCGTCGCGTTGCTCCCATCCATGCGGACGCCGCCAAAATTATCAACCAACATCTGACGAACTCCACCCGGATTCATGATAAGAAGTGCAAGGCAATCCTGCCAAAGATCCCTCCAGCCTCTTCCCCCTTTTCCGTAATCATGATGCGGTAGGAAAGAGCAGCCGTATATTCTCCTTAAGATTGGCTGAAAGCTGACCCAATGCATGAACGCATCAAATTTCGCATCGCCGGTATGGCAGGAAACATTTATTCTGTTCTCCCAATAATCCTTTACTTTTTCAAATTCTGCCATGGTCTTTTCCCTGGTGCAAAAACGTTCTGTAATCACGGATATCTTCTCTGTCTCCTCCGTGATTCCCATCATGATTGTAAAACTTGTGCTCTCACCGACTTCCAAGTGCACTTCAGGGAAATGCAGTCCGCCCATCGCCTCGCCTCCTGCAAGACTTTTTCCAGCCGGAACCCCTGGCTGATTTTCCACCACAGCTCTCGGCCGGCTAAAGCTTCCTCCCTCGCCGATATAGTCCTCTACCGACGGATAAAAGTCCATCGGCATCCTTCCATCTCCCATATAACCACAGACAAAATATGTTTTATTGTTTCTTTTGTGTCCCCGCTCATCAAAGGACAGTGTCGGCGTCACCAAAATACCGTTCTCCGTCGTATGGATACGGTGCAGCAGAGAAGTTACATGTCTGTGATCTCTCAAGTTGTCCGCGCTTCTTCCAAAGATTGGAATCGCAGCTGTCGGTATAAAGTCAACACGCATCTTTCCGATATTGCGAATCTTCACATACATAATCTCCACATTTTCATCTACCGTCACAAAGGATGTCGTCTCCGCCTCCAGCTGATATTTTTCTGATCTGCGTGTAATCGTCTGCCACATCAGTCCTGCGGTCAGTTTGCTCTTGTCCTGACAATCTGTAAAATGCTTTGCCTCCTCTTCCGCCGAAGCTCCTGTTACCGACCAGTTGCCACGCTGCTTTACATGACACCAGAAATTTCTCGTACTTTTATTGTTATGCAGGTTTTCAATACTCGTCGGCTCAAGCAGAAAACTGTTCTGATCGAACTTACTGTCCCCTCCTAAATTCGGTGACAGAGCACACTTAAGTCCATGTTCTCCCGCCAACGGGAAATATAACCCACTGTAATTTTCTGGATTTTCCAATGTAAACATTCCTTTTTCATTCAGGATGCGATATGATTCCATGACACAATCCTCCTTTTCCCTTTCTACTGCTATTCTATAAAAAAGGGAAAAAGAAAAAAGATACCTTTTTTAAAAAAGGTATCTTTTTTTTAGTGAAATCATGTTCTATTTTACAATATAATCTTCTTCGGACACTTCTCGGCGCAGATGCCGCATCCGGTACATTTTGTCTGATCGATATATGCGATATTGTCCTCCACATGGACTGCGTCCGACGGACAGTTCTTCTCACACAGATGGCAGGCGATACATCCGACGGAACATGCCTTCATGACATCTTTTCCCTTGTCCTTTGAACTGCACCGTACAAGGTGTGCCGCATCGTAAGGAACCAGCTCAATCAGATGTTTCGGACATGCAGCGACACACTTGCCGCACGCCTTACACGCCTCCTTGTCGACGAGTGCAATGCCGTCCACAATGTGAATCGCGTCAAACGGACATGCTTTCACACAGTCCCCGTTTCCAAGACAACCGTAGTTGCATGATTTCGGGCCGCCGTTTGGCACAAATACCATCGCCGAACAACTCTTATTTCCGGAATACTCATAGTCAACATTTGCTTTCTCACAGGTTCCGGCACATTTGACAAATGCCACCTGACGTGCGCCCTCCTCGGCAGCCACCCCCATAATCTCACCGACTTTTGCAGCGACAGGAGCACCACCGACCGGACACTGATTGACCGGGGCTTCCCCTTTTACGATTGCTGCTGCGAGACCGGAACATCCTGCATAGCCGCAGCCACCACAGTTGTTGCCGGGAAGTACGTCAAGGATAGCTGTCTCTCTCTCATCCACTTCCACCTTGAATTTTTCTCCTGAGATACCGAGGAAAAATCCAATCAAAATACCTAC
>CAZBUW010000014.1:0-42441 GCA_964495195.1 uncultured Roseburia sp. | reverse complement strand
GAAATGAATTAGAATCTCTTAATATCTTTGTATTGCGCCAGCAATCAGCAGACACGATGTCTGCGGAAGGCACAACTGAGCCATGGATGGCGAATTTGTGCCGGTTGCGTCAACTGCTGATAACTATTTCAAAGATATTTAGAGAGGCTTATTCATGAACCATAGAGCAAAACAGTATCTCTTTTTGTGATATGATATGAGTTTTTATAAGCCTGCCTCAGGGTGCGTCCCCACTGGACAAAAGGGTGCGTCCCCATTGAACGAAAGGGTGCGTCCCCATTGAACAAAAGGGTGCGTCCCCACTGAACAAAAGGGTGCGTCCCCAGCGTCCCCAGCGAGCCCGGCGAACGACCCCCGTTACATTCTCCTTTTATGCTGGTGCGTAAACAGATGATCCTGACAGTACTCGTAATTCCCCTCACACTTTGAACAGAAGCGGAACTCCAGACCCGGGTCGTCCAACTCTGTCCTGCCGCAGACTGCACATTTGTGCTTCGTGATTCCGGAACCCGGTCTCGGCTCGCGCATCTGCGCCTTAAACCGCTGTCTGCGGTGCACTTCATGCGGCGAATACCGCTTGTAATTTCTCGTGGAAAAGAAGAAAATCAGGAAATTCAAAAGCGACATTACAATCACCATTCGTCCACCCCAGCTCGAACTGATGAACTGAAACAGCACCATCACCGCATATACAATAGCGAGCCATTTCATCTTGATTGGAATGATAAAATACAGCATCACCTGCATGTCCGGATACATCAGGGCAAACGCCAAAAAGATTGACATATTGATATAGTACGTCGTAATTGAGCTTCCCAGCAAAAACGGAGCACCCGTCACCGCATAGAGAATTCCATAGAGTAAAAATCCTCCCAGCGCCGTAAACAGGATTCCCCCGAAAATATAGACGTTGTAGCGGAACGTTCCCCATGTCCTCTCGAGGCTCTGCCCCAATTGATAGTAAAACAGCATCATAATCAATGCAAAGAAAAAGTTCGTCGTCTCCGGAATCAGCACCCAGGTAAACAGTCTCCAGATCTGCCCGTGCAGCACGTAATACGGCTCCAATGTCAACATATTTAATATGGAAGGACTGATGAAACTGAGGACACACCCTATTCCATATCCCCCCACCAGCCACAGTGTCAGATTAGGAATTGCAAACCTTCCTAATTTTCTCTCTAATTTATTCAACCAGTTCATATCCAATTCCTGCCTTTTTTCTCAAATGATATACAAGTATATTATTTGCACCCTCTTTTGTCAATCAAACCGAGACATCTTCACAAAAAGTTTAGATATTTCAGAAATTTTAACGTTGTTTTTTGCTATTTCCTGTCGTATAATGTAGACTGCTTGACGTTTACGCTATATATTAAAGAAGCGAAACATACCTTGAACTTTTTGTCATATATATTTTTTAGAAAGGATTGATCTATCATGGAAAACCATCAGCTTCATAAATTGGGAATTGATATCGGTTCTACAACCGTAAAAATTGCTGTGTTAGACGAGCAGGATAATCTATTGTTTTCTGACTACGAACGTCATTTTGCAAATATCCGCGAGACGCTTGCAGACTTGATTCAGAAAGCGTTTGACAAACTCGGCGAGCGCCGCGTTGCACCTATGATTACCGGTTCCGGCGGTCTTACTTTAGCGAGACACTTAGGTGTGCCTTTTGTGCAGGAGGTCATCTCCGTCTCGACCGCTCTGCAACACTATGCACCGCAGACCGATGTTGCCATCGAGCTCGGCGGTGAGGACGCCAAAATTATTTACTTCGAGGGCGGCAATGTGGAACAGCGTATGAATGGTATCTGTGCCGGCGGTACAGGTTCTTTTATCGACCAGATGGCCTCTTTGATTCAGACTGATGCAACCGGATTGAACGAGTACGCCAAAAACTACAAGGCGATTTACCCGATTGCAGCCCGCTGTGGTGTCTTCGCCAAGACTGACATCCAGCCGCTCATCAATGAGGGAGCTACCAGGGAAGACCTCTCCGCCTCCATTTTTCAGGCGGTTGTCAATCAGACCATCAGCGGTCTTGCCTGTGGAAAGCCAATCCGTGGACACGTCGCCTTCCTCGGCGGGCCACTCCACTTTTTATCGGAATTGAAAGCTGCGTTCATCCGCACTTTAAACTTAGATGACGAACATGCCATCACCCCGGAAAATTCCCACCTCTTTGCAGCCATCGGATCTGCATTGAACTACAAGGAAGATACAACCACAACTTTAGGCGGACTTATGGACAAACTTTCCTCCGATATCCACATGGAATTCGAGGTTGCACGTTTAGACCCGCTCTTTAAAGATCAGGCGGAATACGATACGTTCCGCGCACGCCACGACGGACACAATGTCCAGTCCGCAGATTTAGCTTCCTACGAGGGAAACTGCTATTTAGGAATCGACGGCGGTTCCACCACGACTAAGATTGCCTTAGTCGGGGAGGACGGTTCCCTGCTCTACTCCTTTTACAGCAGCAACAACGGAAGTCTTTTATCTACAACCGTAAATGCAATCAAAGACCTCTACGATGCACTCCCGGAGAATGCGCACATCGTGCACTCCTGCTCCACCGGTTACGGCGAAGCCCTCTTAAAAGCAGCGCTCCAGTTGGACGAGGGCGAGGTAGAGACTGTGGCTCACTATTATGCAGCCGCTTTCTTCAACCCTGACGTGGACTGTATCTTAGACATCGGCGGTCAGGATATGAAGTGTATCAAGATTAAAAACCAGACGGTCGACAGCGTGCAGTTGAACGAAGCATGTTCCTCCGGCTGCGGTTCCTTCATCGAGACCTTCGCAAAATCGCTGAATTATTCCGTTCAGGATTTTGCCAAGGAGGCGCTCTTTGCAGCCAACCCGATTGACCTCGGAACCCGCTGTACCGTATTTATGAACTCCAAAGTAAAACAGGCGCAGAAGGAGGGCGCATCCGTCGCAGACATCTCCGCCGGACTTGCCTACTCCGTTATTAAAAACGCCTTATTTAAGGTTATCAAGCTCTCAGACCCGAGCGAACTTGGGAAAAATATCGTCGTTCAGGGCGGTACGTTCTACAATGATGCCGTTTTGCGAAGCTTTGAAAAAATCTCCGGCTGCGAGTGCGTCCGCCCGGACATCGCAGGTATCATGGGTGCCTTCGGTGCGGCTTTGATTGCCAAGGAGCGCCATGAGGCAGATTATACCTCCACAATGCTTTCCATCGAAGACATCAAGGCTCTGACCTTCGATACCAAGCTGACCCGCTGTCAGGGCTGTACAAACCACTGTCTTTTGACCATCAACCGCTTCTCCGGCAACCGCCGCTATATCACCGGCAACCGCTGCGAGAGAGGACTCGGAAAAGAGAAGAACAAAGAAAATATTCCAAACTTATTCGAGTACAAAAACAAACGTATTTTTGACTACACCCCTCTGACTGCGGAGGAGGCGACCCGCGGCTCCGTGGGAATCCCGCGCGTCTTAAATATGTACGAGAACTATCCGTTCTGGGCTACATTTTTTACAAAACTAGGTTTTCAGGTTGTTCTGTCACCACAGTCTACCCGAAAAATCTATGAACTCGGAATCGAAAGCATCCCGAGTGAATCCGAGTGTTACCCGGCAAAATTGGCACACGGACATGTCTCCTGGCTGATTCACCAGAATGTGGACTTCATCTTCTACCCTTGTATTCCGTACGAGAGAGACGAGTTCCCGGATTCAAACAACCATTACAACTGCCCGATTGTCACTTCCTACGCGGAAAACATCAAAAATAACGTGGACGAGATTACCACCGGCGAGATGCGCTTCTTAAATCCGTTTATGTCGTTTGCAAGCGAAGAGACCTTATCCTCCCAGTTGGTGAACACCTTCACGAGAGAATTTGCCATCCCTGAAGCCGACATCCGCGATGCCGTCTCCGAGGGGTGGAAAGAGCTCGCCGTCGTCCGCATGGAGATGCGTGAAAAAGGTGAAGAAGTCTTAAAATACATGGAGGAAAACGGAAAGCGCGGTATCGTCCTCGCCGGACGTCCTTACCATGTCGACCCGGAGATTAACCACGGTATCCCTGAGCTTATCAACTCCTACGGAATCGCCGTGCTCACCGAGGACTCCGTGTCCCATCTGCACGAGGTGGAGCGCCCGCTCGTCGTTATGGACCAGTGGATGTATCACTCCAGACTCTATGCGGCAGCGAACTTTGTCAAGACAAGGGACGACCTCGACATGATTCAGCTGAACTCCTTCGGATGCGGACTTGACGCGGTCACCACGGACTGTGTCAACGACATTTTGTCCAAATCCGGCAAGATATACACCTGTTTAAAGATTGATGAGGTCAACAACTTAGGCGCGGCAAGAATCCGTATCCGCTCCCTGCTCTCCGCCATCCGTGTGCGTGAGAAAAAACAGGCCAAGCGTACCATCGTGCCAGCCAATTACAACCGTGTCATTTTCACAGAGGAGATGCGCAAAAACTACACCATCCTCTGTCCGCAGATGTCACCGATTCACTTTGACCTGTTAGAGCCCGCCTTCCAGACCGCCGGCTACCATCTCGTCGTCCCGGATATTCCGGCGCGCGAGTGTGTCGATGTCGGCTTAAAATTCGTCAACAACGATGCCTGCTACCCGTCACTGATTGTAGTTGGACAGTTGATGAGCGCCGTCATGTCCGGAAAATACGATATGACAAAGACCGCCATCTTGATCTCGCAGACCGGTGGCGGCTGCCGTGCAAGTAACTACATAGGATTTATCCGCCGCGCCTTGACAAAAGCGGGCTACCCGGATGTTCCTGTCATCTCCATCAACTTGAGCGGTCTCGAGAAGAACCCGGGATTTAAGCTGACTCCGTCGCTCATCCAGCACGGACTCTATGCTTTGGAATTCGGAGATATCTTCATGCGCTGCCTCTACCGCGTGCGCCCGTACGAAGCGGTGCCGGGCTCCGCAAACGAGCTGCATGAGAAGTGGAAAAAAGAAGTCATCGCTTTTATCTCCCAGGATAAACTGTTATCCCACAAGAAATATAAGCAGATGTGCCGCGATATCATCCGCGACTTCGACAATCTCCCGATGCTGGACATCAAAAAACCTCGCGTCGGCGTCGTCGGTGAGATTTTAGTCAAATTCCTCCCGGCTGCCAACAACTATCTGGTGGATTTGCTGGAGTCCGAGGGCGCAGAAGCGGTCGTTCCCGACCTGACAGACTTCCTGCTCTACTGCTTCTACAATACAGGTTTTAAGGCAGACCACCTCGGAATGAGCAAAAAGTCCAAGATGTTCGGACGTCTCGGAATCAACTTCTTTGAGTGGCTCCGCGGCGCTGCCAGAGATGAATTTGAAAAGAGCAAACACTTTGACGCACCGGCACATATTGACAGCCTTGCAAACTACGCGACGGACATCGTCTCCTGCGGCAACCAGACCGGCGAGGGATGGTTTTTGACCGGGGAGATGTTAGAGCTGATTCACACCGGCACCAGCAACATTGTCTGCACACAGCCGTTTGGCTGTCTGCCGAACCATGTAGTTGGAAAGGGTGTCATCAAAGAACTGCGTCACCGCTATCCGCTCTCGAATATCGTAGCCATCGACTACGATCCGGGTGCAAGCGAGGTAAATCAGTTGAACCGAATCAAATTGATGCTGTCCACAGCCAATAAAAATCTGAACAAGGCAGCCGAGTCATAACTATAATTTGACACAGAGCCGGGATACGCTTTGCAGTTCCCACTTTGTGTGGCGGCTGCCACTAGAAAAAGGAAGCAGATACTTTCACGATAAACATCATCGGAAAGTGTCCGCTTCCTTTTTTATATCAAACTATCACTTATTATTCTTATATCCGCACTCTGGGCAGATACTGCCGCCCTTGTAGACATGTCCGCAGCGGAAACAACAGATTGTATCGTGCTCCTCCTTCGCTAAGTACTGCAGCTTACGCGACTCCGGTTTCTCCTGCAGGTAAAAGATAAAATTCTTAAGCACCTCCGCCCATACTTTTATCTCATCATTTGGAACGGCAAACGGCACCTTTATCTTTGCCCCGTTCTTCTGTTCTATCCAGATTCCCCGGTTCAAAAGCCCCGTCGAGGCTTTCACGCTCCTGATATCCGTGATTTTCGCATAGTAAGCGCTCAACATTGTGCTCGTAAAAACATGCTCCGGAGTCAGAATCATTCCCTCCCTGCCGCTTCCGTTTCTGGAAGTATCAACTACAAGAATCGGAAATTCAAACAGACCGCGGTTTGCCGCATAGGTTCCTAACGCATAATCGATGACTGCCGTCTCCTCCTGCGTCGCGTTTTTCATCAAAACCTTTCTCGCAGGATAAAAATAATGTTTTTCATTCAGACTGATTTTTCCCGCCATGTCATCCTTGAACTTTTGCACCAGAGCTTCACATTCATCCGTCTTAATTTTGGCGAGGCGCTTCGACAGCATCTCCAGTGCATCCGTCTTTAACTGCGGCAGGAAATTGCCCGCCTCTATCTCCTCGTAGGCTCCCACCGCCTCATCGTAATCCATGTGTAAAACATCACCGCAGATTTCATCGATAGCCGCCTGATCTGCCTCCCTCAGTCTCGCCGCAAGTTCTTCCATATAAGGCGCTATCGTCTCCGGCTCAAAATCCGCAGCCTCCATGCGCTTCATTAGTTCGGTCAGGTCACTTCTCGTCTTTTTGCGGGCACGGTTCACCATATTGGCAGCCTCCTGCCCCTCCGCCTCCTCGCGGTACGCTGCAAGCTGCGCCTCATACGGTGTGAGGTCCACACCTTCATACCCCCTGATTTTCTTCATCAGCGCTTTAAAATGTGCCCGGTCCATCTTGCGCGGCATCTGTGCAAAAAGATTTGCAACCTCTTTCGCACCAATCTGTGCGAGCCACGCTTTCAACTGATTGAGCAAGGATTCCTTCTCCGCAGCCGGAATCTTTGCCGCCTCCACCTCGTCGAGCACGCGCTTGATCGTCATATATGGCTTGCCCTCACAGGCTTTTACCTTCTCTTCCATCTTCTCAGAGAGTTCACGCTCCTCGAGCTGCTCTGTCTCGGCAAGAAGATGACTCTTTAAATGTTCCGGGAGCGCTTTGTCATTTTTCACCGCACTCTTAAATTCCTGCCGCTGGCGTGGGGACAGGCGGTCCCACATCGCAAGTCTCGCCCGCAACTGTTTTTCACGCTCTGTGCCGGCATCTGTTGTGCCGTCCCGGTCTGCTGTGCCCTCTGCCTGCTTCGACGACTGCTCCACCGGTCGGCTTCCCTCCTGCTTCGACGGCTGCTCCACCGGTCGGCTTCCCTCCTGCTTCGACAGCTGCTCCACCGGTCGGCTTCCCTCCTGCTTCGACGGCTGCTCCTCCAGACGGCTCCCTGCCTGTTTCTGCGACGACACCCCCGCCTGCTCCACAGACTTCCCGGACGACTGCTCCACAGACTTCCCGAGCGGCTGCTTCGACGGCTGCCCGTCCTTTTTTTCCCTGCGCTTTCTCACCTGCTCCGCAATCTGTTTCTCATGGCGCTCTAAGAGCACATCCGGGTAAAATCCATCCTCGATTCTCGCCAGAAAGCGCCCCAACTCCTGCTCCGGCATCCCTGCGAGCCGTCTGCACATCGCCTCCATCTGCAGCCACGCTGCATCCGCATTCTCGAATCTCTCATTTTCGTTCCCCTGCTCCCGTTTTGCCTCCTCCGCTTTTTTCTTTCGGTTTCTGGTGGCGGCATATTCATTATAATTGTAGTTTGATGTCCGCTCGCCGTGCTCACCGAGCAGTTCAAAATAGTCCTCGTAGGCGGCCCGGTCACCGCCGAACGACATTTCATAGATACTGCCCTCCACCAGCAGACGTTCCGGCGTCGGAGTGTAAAAACAAGTACATTTATCACATGTATAGGCTCTCGCTAAATAGACACTCCCCTCATTCGTCTCAATCTTCTGCTCTTTTCCCACCGGATAGACGACCATCTGAAGCTTTGCGCCACACTTCGGGCAGAGGTAACCCACCTGATAAAAATTGTGTCCGAGGCGCTCCTTCTGACGCTCCGCAAGCGTCGTCTCCACCTTTTGGAAAGAATATTTCTGCCTCTGCCAAATCAGCTTATGCCAAAGTCCCTGTTCCTCCTCGGTCACATCCTCTGTGACCTCCTGCGGTCTGTCTGCGGCATCGATTGCAAGCTGCACCATATCCTCGTATGTAATCCGGATTCCCTCTTTATAAAAGCGGTAATTCTCCCTCGTAAACGCGGGCTCCACATAATATTCTTTCAATACTTCCGTAAAAATCTGATTGAGCTGCTGATAGTCCTGTTCAACGCGGATTCCCTTTATCGTCCCCCATTTTCCAAACGCATAGAGGGTCATATTAATAATATTTGTCAGCTTCGGATAATCCTCGATTCTCGCTGGCAGCCCCCCCTGTTCGGGAAATTCAACAATGTTAGATGCAACTTTACGGTTCTCAAAATGAAAAAACAGGGAGCGCACTTCCCCCTGCAAAATCAGATAATTGTCCACAATGATAAAACGCCCGTTCCACTCCACACGCTCCCCCATCGTCCGGATCAGCTTTTCATATGTTGTTTTTAATTCCTGGTTTGATTGAAGAATAATCACAGTAGCACCTTCTTTTTCCAAAAATCTGACAAAATTTCTGTCTGCTTTTTTGTTCATTATAGGAGATGACAATAGAATTTGCAACTTTTTATTCCGTCTTTTTGATATACCCTTCCTCATCAATCTCTACTCCATCAGAAAGGCTTCTAAACTCATCCAGTTGCCCCGCCTTCTTGTCCACATCCGTCACAAGCCACGTCTGACAGTCGGACTGCACACACGGCAGGAAGCGCTGTTCTATCGTTCCATCCTCTTCTATGATAATCTGTGCGATTCCGGTATTCATGGTTTTTCCATTGAACCAGAAATTTCCGAGACTGTAAAAAACCGGAACATCTTCGATAAAGGCCGCTCCCTGCAAACAGTGTGTGTGTCCACCGATGATGACATCTGCACCGGCCTCCACATAGGCATTCGCAAGTTCCACCTGATCCGCCTGATAAAAACTGCTGCCTTCCGTTCCCCAATGGACATAGGCGATTACAACATCGCTGTTTTGATCCGCCTCCTCGATGACGCCGGCAAATTTTTCCGGGTCTAAGGTGCGAAGCACGCCCGGTGAGGTATCGGTGGCCTCTTTTGTATACAGGGTGGAACGCTCAATCTGAGTTGCGGCGACAATGCCGATTTTTCTCCCGTTTGCAATAAAATAGACCGGCTGCTTTGCCTCTGCAAGGTTACGCCCTGCGCCGATGTAAGGCATCCCATCCTCCTCGAGCGTATCAAACGTATCAAGCAGCGCCTCTTCCCCATAGTCATAAACATGGTTGTTCGCCAAGCCGACAAGGTCGACACCAATCTCATCTAACACTGCTACCCGGGAAGGATTCGCGCGAAACGTATAACTTTTTCCGGCGAGTGCACTCCCTCTGGTCGAGTAGGCAAATTCATTGTTGATTGTCAAAATATCTGCGCCGGAAAGTTCTTCCAACAATTCCTGTGAGAGGCACTGCGAGATAGCGCCTCCCTGACTGTCAAGCCTTTTTGTCGTGCGGGCTGTCTCCGCCAGCGAGATGTCTCCGGTAAAATCAAGAATCGTCTCCGTCTCAGAAACACATTTCTTCCAATAAACATTTTGCAGTGTCTCCGGTGCAGTCTCCCTCCTGTATTCACACAGCAAGACCTGCAGCGTTCTCCCGGTCAGGTTGTACCACACGTCCTCCCGGTCAGATTCCGTCTCATTCTCTTCCGGCTCTGCCTCGTCAGCTTCCGCCCGGTTCACGGCTTCCTCAACCGCCTTCTCAGCCTCCGCCCGATTCACGGCTTCCTCGACCGCCTCCTCCCCGCAGTTTTCCACAAGCCAGTCATAAAAAGCATCTTGATTTTCTGTCTGACCTGGCAATTCTTCCGCCATACACTGTAAAAATCTTTCCTTAACCGACGGTTCTTTCTGCTCAGATTCCCCATCGGACACACGCTCCGCCGATTCCGTCCCGGGTGCTGCATCCGAGCCTTTATCGGGCACATTTTCTATTGCCTCTCCCGTGGATATGCTTTTCTCCGGCGCACATCCCGCCAAAAAACTTATCGCTACCGCCAGCAGCAGCCCTATCCACTGCGGCTTGATTTTTTGCCCTTGTCTTTCCATCCTTTTTTCCTCTTCTGTCGTGCTGTCTCTTCCCATGTGATTTTTGCTACAAAGCACTTTCCCCCATTATTTTACACAATCCGCCCCCGCGCGGTCAACGTGTCTTCCGCTGAGATTTTATAAACTTTTCACATTTACGATTTCCTTGAATTTACAGGCTTTTCCAAGTTTTTGTTAGCACTCATTTAAAAAGAGTGCTAATTTTTTATTGACTTTTTGGGGAAGCGGTACTAATATTGATTTTATCGGACTTAGTCAAAAAATTTTTCAGATAAAGGAGTGTTATTTATGGCAAACAAACACGGAAGTCTTTCCATCGACAGCGAGAACCTGTTTCCAATTATTAAAAAATGGTTATATTCAGATCACGATATCTTCTATCGCGAGCTGATTTCAAATGGCTGCGACGCCATCACCAAATTAGAGAAGCTCGACATGATGGGCGAATATCAGCTTCCTGCCGACTACAAGAAAAAGATTGAAATCGTTGTAAATCCGGAGGAAAAGACCTTAAAATTCATCGATAACGGTCTCGGAATGACCGCGGATGAGGTTGAGGAGTACATCTGTCAGATTGCCTTTTCCGGCGCGACAGATTTCATCGAAAAATATAAGGACAAAGCAAACGACGACCAGATTATCGGTCATTTCGGACTCGGCTTCTACTCCGCTTTCATGGTCGCAGATACCGTAACGATCGATTCCTTATCCTATAAAGAGGGCTCCACTGCAGTTCACTGGACCTGCGACGGCGGCACTGACTACGAGATTGAAGATGGCTCTAAGACAACCATTGGAACGGAAATCACCTTATTTTTAAATGAGGATTGTCTTGAATTTGCCAACGAGTACCGTGCGAGAGAAGTCATCCAGAAGTACTGCTCTTTCATGCCGACTCCAATCTTTTTAAGCAAAGCGAACGCACCTGAAGAATACGAGACCATCGAAGTGGCAGACAAGTTAGACACCGACACCGTTGTCGAAGAGATCCACGAGGAAGCTAAGATGGAGGAGAAAGAGAACGAGAACGGTGAGAAGGAGATGGTGGAGGTATCCCCTGCCAAGGACAAGTTAAAGATTGTAAAACGCCCGGTTCCGCTGAACGACACCAACCCGCTCTGGGCAAAAAATCCAAACGACTGCACCGACGAAGAGTACAAAACTTTCTACCGCAACGTATTTATGGATTACAAGGAGCCTCTGTTCTGGATTCATCTGAACATGGACTACCCGTTTAACTTAAAAGGTATTCTCTACTTCCCGAAGATCAACACAGAGTATGATTCCATCGAGGGAACCATCAAACTGTACAACAATCAGGTCTTCATCGCCGACAACATCAAGGAAGTCATCCCTGAGTTTCTGATGCTGTTAAAGGGTGTAATCGACTGTCCGGATCTTCCGCTGAACGTATCGAGAAGTGCCTGACAGAACGATGGATTCGTGAAAAAGATTTCCGAATACATCACCAAAAAAGTGGCGGACAAACTCGTCGGCATGTGCAAGACGGACAAAGAGTCCTACGAGAAATACTGGGACGACATCAGTCCATTTATCAAGTTCGGCTGCTTAAAGGACAACAAATTCTGTGACAAGATGAACGATTACATCCTGTTCAAGAATTTAGATGACAAATATCTGACCCTCCCGGAATTGCTTGTCAAAGAGGAGAAAAAAAAGGACGAGGACACTACTGCTGACGCAGCTGATTCCGCTGACACGGCAGATTCCGCTGACACGACAGATACGGATGCCGCAGAGGAGAAAGACGACCGCAAAGTCGTGTACTATGTGACGGACAAGGTTCAGCAGGGACAGTATATCAAACTGTTCAAAGAGCAGAATATGGATGCTGTCATCTTAGACCACAACATCGATACCTCCTTCATCTCCCAGTTGGAGCAGAGAAATGAGCACTATAAATTTATGCGTATCGATGCCGACCTCACAGAGTCCTTAAAGGAAGAAGTCCCGGAGGAAGATTTAAAAACGGAGACCGACACTCTGACAGAAACCTTCCGCAAAGCTTTGAACAATGACAAACTTGTGGTAAAAGTAGAAAAATTAAAGAACGAGAACATCTCCTCCCTCATCACACTCTCCGAGGAGGGAAGACGTATGCAGGATATGATGAAAATGTATGCGATGGGCGGAATGGGCGGCTTTGACCCATCCATGTTCGGCGGCGACCAGACGCTCACCTTAAACGCAAACAACAAGCTGGTTCAGTACATCTTCGAGCACAAGGACAGTGAGCATGTCCCGATGTTCTGTGAACAGCTCTACGACCTCGCAATGATCTCGAATCAGCCGTTGTCCGTAGACGCAATGACAAAATTCGTTGCACGAAGCAATGAGATTATGATGCTGCTGGCAAAATAATCACTGTCGTCCCTGCGAAATGTGCGCCGGACGCAATGTGCGCCTAACAGCGCACATCAAAAAAGAACCGTATTTTTCTTGAATACGGTTCTTTTTTGATACGCGCAAAGAGCGCAAAGCGCTCTTTCACCTATATTATCTCCTACAGTTCAAACACCAATCCGGTTGTCAGTGGATGAATCCGGTCGCCGAGCCGCTCCTTCAGCTTTGCAAGCCCGCAGGCTCCAGTACAGTGCCCGGTGTAAATCTGTGCAACATTTTCCCTCCGGAACACCCCGCAGAGCTCGTCCACCTCCTCCTCCGAAAAGCGGCAGATTTCCTCTCCGCCCCGCTTTCCCTTCATGTGGAGTCCGCCCACATAGGCGTAGACGTTCTTCCCTCCGCACGCTTCGCGCGCCTCGCGGATGATATTGCCCGCGCCGCCGTGTGAACAGCTGTTAAAAATAACAAGCCCCTTTGCCGTGTCGAACACCAGGCTCTGCTCATGACAAAAATCATCCGGAAGAATCCCATCCCCCGGCTTTTTATATAACTTTGATTTCGCGCCGATCTCTTCTAACCCTTCCGTCGCGTGTGGCACCAGATACACGCCCTCGAACAACTCCGCACAGCCGTCCACCAAAGCAAAACGTTCCGGATAAGCCAGCACATTCTGCGGAATTCCAATCTCATGCATTCCGCCGCTGCCGGAGAGATATGGTTGTAATGCCTCATATCTTGCATACACTTTTATCTCCCTGTTGTTCCGAAACAGCGCCTCAAATCCCCCGGAATGGTCATAATGACCATGTGATAACACACAGGCGTCCAGATGTGTCAGGTCAATCCCTAATGCTTTCGCATTTTCATAGAATGCCTCCGTGCTCCCGGAATCTAACAGAATTCTCCTTCCGCCCTCCTCAATAAAAAGACTCAGCCCATGCTCACAGAGCATCTTTCCGTCAGACGTGTTCTCAATCAATACCGTTACTCTCATCCTCTGCACCTTTCTATTTCTGCCCGGATTACGCAGCCTGCCGCTCCTCCCAGTCGTTGCGAAACGCCCTGATTTTTTCCTTGATGACCGCAGGATTGTCCCCCGCCTGAATGGAAAGGACTCCCTCGACAATCAGCGACATCTCAAGTTCCTCCTCCGAACTGATCTTGCGCAATTTTGCGGCGATCGGAATACAAATCCAGTTCGCAAGAATTGAACCATAGAGTGTAGTTAAAAGTGCAAGTGACATTCCTGCACCGACACTCGATGCATCCGTCCCCATGCTCTTCATCATGTTGATGAGTCCGAGCAGGGTGCCGACCATCCCCCACGCGGGACCGTAGGCACCGAGACTCTCCCAGAACTGAATCTGTGATTTGCTCTCCTCCACATGATTTATCATTTCTGTCTCCAAAATATCCTTGACGAGGTCCTGGTCGGTTCCGTCCACCGTCAGCCGGATTCCTTTTTTCATATAGGCATTTTCAATGCCATCCGACCGCTCCTCAAGCGCTAGCAGCCCCTCTTTTCTCGCGAGCTGCGACATGTCATAGATTTCCTCCGCGATATTGTCGAGGTCACACTTTCCTCTGGTGAAAGCTTTTTTTATGCTCCCGATTCCGTCAAAGAACTCCTTCATATCCGATGTCGTCATCATCACCGCAAAAATCGCTCCGCCGAAGGTGACTACCATGGACGGGAAGTGGATGAAATTCAATATGGTCGCAATTCCTCCGTTTGATGCGATTCCGAAAATAATCATGGCAAAGCAGCAGATAAATCCGGTCAGTGTGGAAATTGTCTTGCGTGGCATAAAACATCACTCCTTTTTTTCTTCAGCTTAACACCACACTGCACATTCTGCGAT
The DNA here is from genome assembly GCA_964495195.1 of uncultured Roseburia sp. Taxonomy (GTDB): domain Bacteria; phylum Bacillota; class Clostridia; order Lachnospirales; family Lachnospiraceae; genus Roseburia. The sequence continues at coordinate 28,011 of CAZBUW010000014.1, read as the reverse complement.
TGTACTTATCTCCATAACAGTAGCATATCTCTTCTCCCCGGTGGTAGTATCTTTCTACTCCTCCCGGTAGCCCTACAGCTTCGTTGTCCACTTCGAGCAGTCCCAGACCTCGTTTACGATGTCCTGGTAGAACTCAGGCTCGTGGCAGATAAGAAGAACGCTTCCGCGGTACTCTTTGAGTGCGCGCTTCAATTCCTCCTTGGCATCCACGTCGAGGTGGTTCGTCGGCTCGTCGAGAAGCAGGATGTTCGTCTCCCGGTTCATCAGCTTGCAGAGGCGCACTTTCGCCTGCTCGCCGCCGCTTAAGACCCTCACCTGACTCTCGATGTGCTTTGTCGTCAGACCGCATCTGGCGAGAGCAGCACGCACCTCATACTGAGAAAACGATGGGAACTCCTCCCATATTTCCTCAATGCAGGTATTCTTATTCTCGCCCTTAATCTCCTGCTCAAAGTAACCAATCAGCAGATTCTCCCCTAATTCCACCGAACCCTTCAACGACGGAATCAATCCTAAAATGCTCTTTAAGAGCGTCGTCTTTCCAATCCCGTTTGCACCGACTAACGCTACCTTGTGACCGCGCTCCATCGCAAGGTCTAACGGCTTTGAAAGCGGCTCGTCGTAACCGATGACAAGTCCTTTTGTCTCAAATATGTACTTGCCCGGCGTGCGCCCTAACTGGAAGGAAAATTCCGGCTTCGGGCGCTCCGCTGCAAGTTCAATGACATCCATCTTATCCAATTTCTTCTGGCGCGACATCGCCATATTTCTGGTGGAGACCCTCGCTTTATTTCTTGCGACAAAATCCTTCAATTCGGAAATCTCCTGCTGCTGTTTGCGGTACGCCGCCTCAAGCTGGGACTTTTTCACCTCGTACACTTTCTGGAAATTGTCGTAGTCTCCCACATAGCGGTTCAGCTCCTGATTCTCCATATGATAGATGATATTGACGACCTCATTTAAAAACGGGATGTCATGGGAGATCAAAATAAACGCATTCTCATAATCTAACAGATACCGTTTCAGCCAGGCGATGTGCTCTGCGTCTAAGTAGTTTGTCGGCTCATCTAAAAGCAGGATGTCCGGCTTCTCTAACAAAAGTTTTGCAAGCAAAACTTTCATGCGCTGTCCGCCGCTCAAGTCCGACACATCATGCTCTAAACCGAGGTCTAAGAGTCCGAGTGCTCTCGCCACCTCCTCTACCTTCGCATCAATGATATAGAAGTCGTGCATGGTCAGCGTATCCTGAATCACACCGAGTTCCTCCATCATGGCGTCCATCTCCTCCGGTGCAGCATCTCCTAAGGCATCGCAAATCTGGTTCATCTTCTCCTCCATCTCGAAGAGATAGGAAAAAGCGGACTTTAGCACATCCTCGATTGTCATTCCCTTATTCAGTGTGGAGTGCTGGTCTAAATAGCCCACGCGGACATTTTTTGCCCATTCCACCTTTCCCTCATCCGGCGTCAGCTTTCCGGTCACGATGCTCATGAACGTCGACTTTCCCTCTCCGTTCGCACCGACTAATCCGATGTGTTCCCCCTTCAAAAGCCGAAACGACACGTCGTTAAAAATCGCGCGGTCTCCAAAACCGTGCGTCAGATGTTCCACATTTAAAATACTCATTCTTTTCCTCTTTCCCTGTTACTTCTCGGGAGGCTCATACTGATAGACGCTCTGATAATTCTCGCGCTCTGCATCGTCCTCCGGCACACGGTACATAAGACCTGTGCAGTCCATCGTCGAAGCGGAATTGGCAAGAAAATCATAATCGTTCAATGAGATTCCCGTCCCCTCCCGCTCTGCTTTATAATCTCTTCTCTTTTCCATAAGATGCAACCTCCTTCACAACACAATACTGATACAATTCAGCCCGCGCCATTCGCAAAGCCGCACCTGCGGCGCTTTCCCGCTGCTTCGCAGCTAACTTTGCTCATAATCCGGCGCTCCGTTCATAGCCTTATGCCGTGTGTTCTTTCATGCAAGCATGATTCACACACGGCATAGGCTATGGCTGAACTGTTACTTTATATCAGTATCTGCATCTTACGGTATTTTATACTATTCCTTTTTCGGCTCATAACCCAGCATTCTTTCTGTCTTTTTATAGACGTGGAAGTACGCAGGGAACAAAAATGCATCCGCAAAAATCCATGCCACCGGACTCGCAATGCAGGCCGCCGTAAATCCGAAGATTGGCACAAAGACAAATCCGACCAGAGTCCTCGCCGCCATCTCACACACGCCCGCCAGAATTGCGAACCTGCTGTAACCCATCCCCTGAATCAGGAAACGCACAATATTGACAAAAGCCAACGGGATGTAGAATGCGCTGTTCCAGAATAAAAACCTGGCGGAATTGGCGATGACCTCCGGGGCATCCCCGCTGACAAAAAAGTGGGACAGAGCATCTCCGAACAATGTCAGCACGCCAAACGCCAGAACCGAGTAACCGATTCCCAAAATCGAGCAGGCTTTCAAGCCCTGCGATACACGCTCTAACTTTTTCGCTCCCACATTCTGCCCGCCGAACGTTGCAATGGTGGAACCTAAAGCGTCGAACGGACAGCAGAAGAACATACTGATCTTGCTTCCCGCTGTCATCGACGCAACGGCATTCGAGCCGAGACCGTTGACTGCACTCTGCAAAATAACACTGCCGATTGCCGTGATGGAATACTGCAGTCCCATCGGAATCCCCATTCCGCAGAGTGTTCCCATCAGGCGCGAATTCCACTCACGCTCCTCCCGCGAGGTCTTCAATATCTCAAAATGATACCCGCTGTAGATGAGACACCCCACGCCGGAGACGCCCTGCGCGATGACTGTCGCAAGCGCAGCTCCCGCCACACCCATCTGAAATACGATGATGAACACCAGATCTAATATAATATTCAACACCGACGCTAAGACCAGAAAATAGACCGGCGTCTTGCTGTCTCCCATCGAGCGGATGACACCGGATATCAGATTGTACAGATAGGTGACCGGAATCCCGATAAAAATAATTACAATATAATGATAGGAGCTGTCCAAAATATTCTCCGGCGTCTGCATTAACCGCAAAATCGGCCGGCAGAATACCACAGTGAGCACTGTCATCACGACCGCAAAAATTGCAGACAGATACACCGCGTTCATCATAAAGCGCCGCATACCGCTGTAATCCCCAGCGCCGAATTTGTGGGCAAGCGGAATTGCAAAACCATTGCAGACTCCCATACAGAAGCCGATGATCAAAAAATTCAGCGAACCGGTAGCTCCTACCGCCGCAAGGGCATCTACCCCCAGATATCTTCCCACAATCAGTGTATCTACCAGATTATAGAACTGCTGAAACAGGAATCCAAATAAAAGCGGCACCGAAAAACCTAAGATCAGTCTCATCGGTGAACCGTTTGTCATATCTTTTGTTGCACTCTTTGCCATGGCTGCCTCCTATCTGTTATCTATCCTTCCTCACAATAAGTATCATAGACCTCAAAAAAACTGTCCGTCGTGATTTTTCCGTCCGTATTGAGTTCTAAACTCTCCCACGCCTCTATATTCAGAACCGAATTCTGTTCCTCAATAAACGCTTCATAAATATCGTCAAACGCCTCTTTCTTGCGCTTTTTGACGATATTTTCCTTGTTGGCGTCCGTCAGTTCCTCGTTATACTTATTCAAACATTTGATAAAATAATATCCATTTTCCGTCTCTATCATACCGGAAATTTCATTGTCGTCTAAGCGGAATGCCTCATCCTCCGCCTCCTTCGGCATATCGTCCCTTGCGATTGTGACCTCGATGGAGTCCTCTTCATTGTAATTGTTTGCGACCGAGGCAAAATCTTCCCCCGCTGCAAGTTTTTCCGCTACTTCCTGCGCCTTTGTCCCGTCCTTGACGAAAATCCGCATCGCCTCCATCACGCGCGCCTCATCATCGCTGACCTCATCGTTGACCCCCTCGGTCAGGGAATCGTACAGTTTCTGAGCCAGCGCATAGTGCTCGTAGTATGTGACAAAGTCGCTCTCCGCCGCTCCCATATAGGCAATCTCCTCGTCATTTAACGAACTGTAGTACTCCTCTGCCGCCTTCGCAATCTGCTCCCTCTCCTTCTCGGAAAGTTCAATCTCCTGCTCCTGCGCAAGCAAATCCATGCAGATGACCTGGGAGAGCTCTGAAATTGTGATATCTTTCACATACTCCTCGAGCGAATTTTCCCCGTAGTCTCCCTCCCAGAGATTGATTCCGTAAGCTGTTCCGTAAATGTTCTGGTAATTCACCAGATAGACTTTCGCCTCACTCATCGAACAGACTTCCGAGCCGATTCGAAACGCCTGTTTGTTATTCAAACTTTTCGATACAATTACATCTGTATTTCCAATCTGGCAGCCCGAGAGTCCGAGAACGGATATCACTCCCACACATGCCGCCTGCATCTTCCAATTTTTTCTCATATGTTCACCTGTTTTTTAACATTCTACAATCAGATATCTTCCATCCGGCAGTGCGAAAACCTCGCTCGATTCCACGAGTTCCTGCATGCTCATCCCGGCGATATCCGCGCCTTCCTCCTCAAAATATGCCTTGACTTCCCTCTTGTTTTTGCAGACCACCGCCATACAGTCCTCTAAGAATTCCTCTGCCTCCTCCGGGGTCTTTGCCACCTTCTCCGGCAAAAGTTTTAGCTGGTCTTTCAAAAAGGTCTGCACGCATACCTCATCATATCCCTGCATCTCTATTTCCTCCACGTACAAATATCAATTCCAAGCGCTAACAGTTCCCTGTAAATCCGGGAAACCGGTAGTCCAACAACATTATTATAGTCCCCTTCGATTTTGTCAATATAAATTGCACATTTTCCCTGAATTCCGTAACTTCCTGCCTTATCCATGGGCTCTCCACTTGCAACATAACGGTCAATCTCTAAGTCGGACAGCTCCTTCATATACACTTTCGTCGTCTCGTGAAAGACATATTCCCCCATCTTTCCGGACGCATCGATGAAAAAGAGGGTCACTCCGGTGTAGACTTCATGTGCCCTTCCGGACAGGAGGCGCAGCATTCTGCGCGCATCGCATTCATCCTTCGGTTTTCCGAGAATCTCCTTCCCCGCGGCTACCACCGTGTCCGCCCCGATAATGATGGTATCCTGCGGCGTCACAAGCTCCTTATGGTTCTCCCCGTAGGCGGCAAGCATCGCCGCCACCTCCTCCGCCTTCTGCCTCGAGAGTTCCTCCACCACCTCTGCCGGGTCGGTCTTCGTGATGACTTCCTCCCCCTTGGCAGGGCAGATTTCAAACTCGATTCCAATCTGTTCTAACAATTCTTTTCTTCTCGGCGATGCCGATGCCAATATAATCTGGCTCATTCTATCTCCATGCCTTTCTATCAATCATTTGGCGGTATTCACTCCGCCGTACACACTTACCGTTCCACCGGAATCAGTTCTCCCAACCGGAAAGAGTATAACAGCAGCTCCTTGACGCGGTATCCCGCGCCCGCATAGATTCGCTCCAGTGCCTCCGCGTAGAGCCGCATCTGGGCTGCATAGCGCTCCACAAGCTCCTCACCGCGCTCCACACGGTCGGTCTTGTAGTCGAGCAGCACGATTCCATCGTCCTCCTCCCAGAAGACGTCGATGATTCCCTGAATCAAAGTCAAATCCTCCTCCGGCGCTTTTTCTCTCTCCTCTTGTGGCGAACTTCCCTCGTCTCCGAATCCGAACGCTTCTAATTCCGCCCCGGAGAAACCCATCACAAACGGTTTTTCCCGGTAAAGTCTCTCCTCTTCTTCCGCGCGTTTCATCCGCACACCCGCATCAGAGGCGAGAAATGCTTCCACCACAGGAATCTTGACCAGATTCGCCATATCCTTTGTCATCTTTCCCTCGGCAAGCATCTGTTCCATCTGCTCTTTGCAGGAGCGCTCCTCACTAAAATGATAGCACTCCATCACCCGGTGCACCGCGGTACCGCGCAGCGCCCCCTGGTTCACACTCTCCTTCTGCTCCACAAACTGCGGCACATAAGGAATCAGCTCCTCCTGCAAAAAGACAGGCACCACGTCCTCCTGCTCCTGTTCAAACAGCTCCCGCATCGCGCGGTGCTTCAGTTCGGACACCGAATATTTATTTTTCCTCGTCACATTTTCCTTCCAAGGATATCGGAACGAGAACTGCTTCTCTAAATAGGTCAGCTCCTCTTTTTTCGCCTTCTTAACTTCCTCGAGACATTGTCTGTAGCCATCCTCGAGATTGATCTGCTCCGCAATCTCATCGGTGAGCATCTCCTCCGGTTCCACGAGCACAACCCGGTATCTTCCGTGGTAAGCATAGGCGGCAGGCAGCACCCAGTCTAAGTACGTCATCGCACTCTCCCGCTGCAGGTAGGAAAGTGCCCCCTGACTTTTAGAACTGTCCGGCAACTGCAGACCACTCTCCGCCGCCGCGCGGTAATGCTCTAATTTCTCCACTGCATCCTTCTGATTGCCGCAGAGGATCAGTTTCTCCTTCGCTCTCGTCAATGCCACGTAGAGAACTCTCAGCTCCTCGCCCAGATTCTCAAGCTCAATCTGTTTCGCGATTGCCTTCTTAACAATGGTCGGCGCTTTAATCCGGCGGGTTCCGTCCATCGCATCCAGCCCGATTCCCAAGTCCGGATGGAGCACCAGTTTGCTTCTCACATCCTGCTTGTTGAAATTTTTTCCCATGCCCGCCACAATGACAACCGGGAATTCCAATCCCTTGCTCTTGTGGATGCTCATGATGCGGACGACATCCTCGTTCTCTCCCACCGTGTCCGCCTCACCGAAATCCACATCGTATTTTTGCAGTTCCTCGATATAGCGCACAAAATGAAACAGCCCCTTGTAGCTCGTGTTCTCATAGGCGATCGCTTTCTCCAAAAGCATCTGCAGATTTGCCCTTCTGCGCTCTCCGGCAGGCATCGCCGCCGCGTATTCCCCGTATCCGGTCTCTTTTAATAAAACCTCTATCAGCTCGTGAATCGGCGTGTCAGACACCATGCCGCGAAGCTTCTCATAACAGTTCCAAAACGCTGACAGCTTCGCCTCAAGTCCGCTTAAATTTTCTCCTTTTTCAGAAAGTTCCATACACTTTTCCAGCACACAGACATAGAAGGGTTCGTCCTTCCACGCAAGCCGAAGTTCCGCCAGCTCGGTATCGCTAAGCCCCACAATCGGGGAGCGGAGCACGGCTGTGAGCGGAATGTCCTGCCTTGGATTGTCCAGAATCTTTAGCATACTGAGCACCACCTGAATCTCCGTCGCAAAGAAATATCCGGTCGAGGAGACGGTGTGCGCCGGAATCCCGCTGTCATTTAGAATTTCCACAAAGCGCTCCGCCCAGCCGCTTAGGCTGCGGAGGAGAATCACGATATCCGAATAGCGCACCGGGCGCAGTTTCCCCGTCTCCTTGTCCGTCACAAGCTGCTCTTCTCTCATTTTTAAAATACGGTTGGCAATCATCTTTGCCTCAAGCAGCTTTTTGTCTCCCAGGTCCGTGTCCTCGAGGAGTTCATCCTCGCTGTCCACCAAAAGAATCTCCGGTGTAAAATCTGCCCCGCCCGGGTAGGATGCTCCCGGATAGAGCGCCGCCTCCTCATCGTACTCAACATTCCCGAGGTCTCTGTGCATAATCTGGTAAAAAATATCGTTCGTACAGTCTAAGACTTCCCTCCTGCTGCGGAAATTCTTGTGCAGATCGATGCGCTGCTCCCTCATCTCCTGATTAGATTCATCCCCGCCGTCGACCTGATAGCGGTCGTACTTATCCATGAAAAGTTCCGGTCTCGCCAGACGGAAGCGGTAGATGCTCTGCTTGACATCCCCCACCATAAAAAGATTATAGCTGCCGCGGTCGACGCGGGAGATGGAGGTTAAGATGCTCTCCTGCACCTGATTGCTGTCCTGGTACTCATCAATCATAATCTCCTCGAAGGTATCCTTAAATTCCTCCGCGGTGCGCTTTGGCTTCTTCGTCTCCCGATCTACCAAAATCTCCAGCGCAAAGTGCTCAAGGTCACCGAAATCCACCAGATTCTTCTCCTGCTTCTTCCTCGCGAACGCATCGGAAAATTCCATCGTCAGGCGCACCAGCTCCTCCACCATCGGCTTCGTGCGCGCAATCTGTTCCAGCATATTTTCAGGCGTGGTGAAAAAGAACTGTTTTTTCAGCTTTGCGGTCGCATCCTTCACCTGCTGCCGCAGATTTTTTACCTGCTCCTGCTTCTCCTTATCTCCCTGAAATTTCTTGCGCGAGAGCGTCTCATAGGAGATATTGGCAATCTTCTCATAGAGTTCCGTGAACGTCTCCTCCCCGGTGATGGCCTCGTACTGCTCTAAATCACTGCGGATTGCGCTCTCGTACATATCGGGTCCGTCCTCCTCCTGTATCAGGCGCAATGCCTGACGTAAGAGTTCTGTCATATCTTTACAAACATAGTTGATATTGCAGACCAAAGACTTCATCCACTCCGCCTGATTCAATTCCTCTGTCGTCGCGACGTCGTATCCCGCCGCGCCGGAGGCAAGCCATTCCTCCGGCCACGGATAACTTCTGGAGAACTCAAAGAGCTGTAAGATCATGCCGGTCAGCGCATCATCCTTCCGCCCCGCCGCATAACCCTCCACAAATTTTCCAAACGCCTCGCCCGGCTCCTCATAATTTTTCTCTAGGACCTGCCGCAGCACGTCCTCCTTTAACAGTTTTAATTCGCCCTCGTCCGCAATGCGGAAGTTCGGTTCCAAATCAATCTCATGAAAATGGTTGCGGATGACATAGAGACAGAAGCTGTCGATTGTCGTAATCTGCGCATTGTGTATCAGTGTCATCTGGCGCAGCAGATGTTCGTCCTCCGGATTCTCATCCAGCGCTTTTTCAATCGCTGCCCCGATGCGCTCCCGCATCTCCGCCGCCGCTGCGCTCGTAAAAGTCACAATGAGCAGGCGGTCGATATCGACCGGGTTGTCCAAATCTGTGATTCTCTTGATGATTCGCTCCACCAGAACAGCCGTCTTGCCCGACCCTGCCGCCGCGGATACCAAAATATTGCGGTCCCTCAAATCGATTACCTGCTGCTGCTCTCTTGTCCAGGATACGCCCATCTACTCCTCCCCTTTCATTTTTTCTAATATTGTGCTATCCTTATCAAATTTTTCAAGCCTATTGTACTCATAGCCCGGCAGTCTCACGTCGAACCCGCAGATGGTGTGGTACGGGCAGTAATCGCACCCGGTGCGGTTGTCGAGCTGATAAGGACGCATGGAGACGTCCCCGTCTAAAATCTTCCTCCCGGTCTTTTTGATGATTGCATTCACATACTCCGACATCACCCGGAAATCGGAGGTGCTCGCCGTCTTCGAGGTGGCTCTCAGGCTCCCGTCCGCCTTCAGCGCCACCGGAATGACCGCGGAACTGCCGGAGAACCCGGTATCCATCCTGCGGTAGACCTCCGGATTCTCGTTGACTAATCCATTCAGCTTCAGCTCTTCCAAAATGGCACGTCGTATCTCCTCCTCGGACTCCTGACCGCTTCCGTCAATCATCGGGTCGGTGACATGATAATAGAAGATGCCTGCCGGCTCCGTCTCCTTTCCCCTGTACTTCTTTTCGACTAACTCCAATGCCGCATTCAGATATACCACCAGCTGCAATTGAAGTCCGTGGTACAGATTCAGCAGGGAAAAGGAGGTATTTCCCGATTTATAATCAATGATCTTTACATAGATCTTATCGTCAGTCTCGCAGATGTCGACACGGTCAATTCTACCCTGCAACTGCATTTTCTCCTCGTCGCTCAAGGTAAAACGCACCGCTTTCAAATCGCCTGCGCGCTGGAACGACACCTCGAACTCGCTCGGCACAAAGTGACCTTTCTGCACCTGTGTCGTCAATGCCCAGACGGTGCGCCGCAAGGTCTCCTTCATCCTTCCTAAGAGATAGCGGTTTCTCGCATCCTCGAAGGCTCCGGTATTTTTTGAGGCGGCGACTGCTGCCTCCATACTCTCCTCCACGAAGCGCTCCCGGTCCTCCTCCGTCACGGAGAACCAGTCGTTGCCGGTCTCCTCCAAACGCCTTCCGTAATACTCTAAGGCATCGTGGTAAATATTTCCCATGTCCACACTGGCAAACTGCTGCTCCTCGCGCTCTGCAAGACGAAGCCCGTAACTCATATAATGCCGGAAGGCGCACGCTGCAAAATTCTCCAGCCTTGTGACGCTGTTTTCCAGCACTTTTCCGTAGAGTGCCCGCACCACCGCCCTGCCAATCGGCTCATCGGTGTGATGCAGATAAGCTGCCGACAGCATCCGCTCAATCTTTTCCCTGTACTCCGGGTGCGCAAGATACCACGCGGTGAGCGCATCCCAGCGCTCCCTGCCCCAGTCTTTTTCCACTCCGGTCCTCACCTTCTGCAGCCCCTCCAAAAAGAACGGCAGACTGCTCTCCGACGTCAAAAATGCCTCCCTGTGTTCCTCCTCTCCAATCTCTATGACTTTTTTCCCCTCGAACATTTTAAGCAAAACTCCGATCAGGTAGGAGCGGCGCAGGGCTTTTCCCTCGGCGCTGACCTTAGCACAGGACACATAGAGTCTGTGGGACGGCTTCGTCATATTCAGGTAGAGGTAAAACTTCTGAATGAAGACTTTCTCCCTCGCCCCCGGTGCGAGTTCTAAACTCTGCTCAACCATTTTCTCCCGCTCAAACTCTGAGATGATACCTCCCTGGTTCGCAGATTTCGGCACGATTCCGTCGTTGACACCGACAAAAAATAGCACCTTAATATGATTGAGCCTCGTTCTCTCAATATCACCCAATATGACTTTGTCGTTCCCCGGCGGGATAATTCCTACCTTCGCCGCCTCAAATCCGGCGTCTAAAATATCGCTGTACTCCCGGATGGAAAGGTGTTCCTCCCCGAGGAGTGCGACAACCTTATCGAAAAGGTCCATCACAATCTTATAAATCTGTGCGTACTCTTTCGCCTTTGCCTGATTTCCCGCCGCTTCATAGGCGAGTTCCTTATCCTTCAACTGCTGCTCCACGCGAAGACTTACCAGTAACTCGTAGAGTGCCATCGTCTGTGCCTGCGCCGTTGCACCCTTTCCGCCAAACACCTCTGCAACAGGGGCAAACAGTTCTGCGACCGCAGCCCTCGTCTCATTCAGCGCATCGAGATCCTCTTTCCCGTTCCTTGTGACCGCCGTCCAAAGTGTATTCCACTTCTTTTTTCCACGGATTCCCTTCGCGATGACATAGTTTTCCAGGCGGTCGATCGCCTCCTCCTCGAGACCTGAAAGCCCGCTCCTTAGCGTGCGGAATACGCTCTCATAGGAAAAATCCGTCTCCACCACCTCTAACACCGCGCGGATAAATTCCGTCAGCGGGTGAAACATAATGTTCTTCGTCTGATCGATAAAATACGGGATTCCGTAGGGTGTGAACGCCTCCGGAACGTAGTTTGCATACTGCGCCACATCGCCGGTCACGACCGCGATATCCTTGTAGGCAAATCCCTCCTCCCGCACAAGACGCCCGATTTCCTGTGCCGTGAAGGCAAGTTCCTCCCGCGGATTTTTCATGCACAAAAGCTGCACTTCCTCCCCGGCATTCTTCTCCTTTGTCTTTTTCAGGCGGAAAAGATTCTGCTCCATAAAAAAAAGTCCCGGCGCTTCCCTGTAGCGGTATGATGCTCCGTCGGACAGAACAATCGGCTCGTCGACTGCAACCTTTTGGTCGAAGGCAATTTTTTGCAGCGTCTCGATTGTTTTTTTGCTCATCGCGAACAGCTCATGCATCCCCCGCGCGTGATAGAAATCCTCCCTCGCATCTATAGTGACCGTCACCATCGCTTTCTGTGCAAGCGGGAGCAACACGCCGAACAGCCGGTTCTGAATCGGGGTAAAACCTGTAAATTCATCGAATACAATGACACTGTCGGCGATAATTTTTGACTCGGATGCCACATCGCAGAGCAGACTTAAAATCTCCTCCGACGTGATATATTTTCCCTCGAGATACTCGGTAAAACCGTGGTAGAGCACCAGAATGTCCTCCAGCTTCATCCGCAGTGTCTCGTTCATCTCATTTTCTTTTAAAAAATCTTCTAATTTTTCCGGCGAAATATTGTACTGTGTCAGCTCGGAGAGCAGCGATTTAATCTCCCCGATGTAGCCCATCTTATTGATATTTCCGCCGAGCACTTTTAACTCTTTCTTCTTCTCCTCCGCTACCTTCCGCAGCACCAGATTCTTTCCGGTCTCCTCGAGCACAATCAGATTCTGTTTGCCCAACTCATCAAAAACGCGGTAGGCGAGGCGCGCAAAACTGAGCACGTCCACATTCATGATGGCGTGCTCCTTCTGTAATCGAACTAATTCTCTCTGGGTCTGCATCGTAAACTGCTCCGGCACAAGCACCAGAAAGTTTCTCTTTGGCTCCCTCTTCGCCTGCTCTAACACTTTCTCATACAGATAGCCGGATTTACCGCTCCCGGAATTTCCAAAAATAAATTGTAATGACATCTCGTCACCTCTCTGCAAACGGGAAATCAGGTCCAAGATTTCCCTCGCGCAAATGTTTTCTGCACAGCGCGATGTAGGAGTCATTTCCGCCTAACATCACCTGTTCGCCCTCTCTGATAATCCCATGTTCATTAAATCTCGCATTGCATTTTGCAGCGCGCCCGCACCAGCAGACCGTCTTGATCTCCTCGATGATGTCCGCCCATGCAAACAACCATAGGCTCCCCGGAAAAAGCTCGTTTCTGAAATCAGCGCGAAGCCCGTAACAGATGACCGGAATGTTCAAGTCATCCACATAGTGAACCATCGCCTCAATCTGCTCCTTCGTACAAAACTGTGCCTCATCCACAATAATGCAGTCGTACTTCTGCAATTCCTCATCCGGCATCTGTACCAGTTCTTCCGTCCAGATGCAGCTTGACTTTAACCCAATCCGTGAACTCACCACGCGGTCGCCGTCCCTCTGGTCTGTCATCGGTTTCACCAAAAGCGCCTTCTTTCCGCGCTCTTTGTAGTTGTATTCTACCATCAGTGCGTTTGCCGTTTTAGAGCTTCCCATCGCACCATATCGAAAAAATAATTTTGCCATCCTTTTCTTTCCCCTCTATCCGACGATTCCGACTGCTTCCTTCGCCAGCCGGTCCGCCTCCTCGTTGCCCTCCACACCGGAGTGCCCTTTCACTTTCACAAAATGCAGATCAATCTTTCCCTTAACGCTCTGCACATAATCATAATAGGCGATCGTTCCCCGCTTGTTTCGCTTCCAGCTTCCCGTCGCCCACATTTCAATCCCCATGTAGTCATAGTAGATTGTGAGTTCCTGCAGTCCAAGTTCCACCGCTTTTTCGATCGCAGCCATACTTCCTAAGACCTCGCCTGCGACGTTGCGCATCGAAGCCATCTCCTCCTCTTTTCCCGCTCCCTGCAGAAAAATGCGCTCGGTTCCGTTCTGCAAAAAACCGCCGTAGCCGTACACCTTTGTCGCCACATTGTAGGAGCCGTCCACAAACGCATAGACCTCCGGAAGTGTTTCCATCTTGCACGGCGCCGCGTTTGATTTGTCCGGCGCTGCTGCCGGCTTGTGCGCCGCTGCTGCCCCGGCACCATCTCCGATGAAAATTTTCGCCTCCCCGATTGTCTTAAAACTTTTATAGACAGCGCCCGGATATCCGTCCACCATGCGCTTACAGTCGTCCCAGCTATCATAAATCCCCGGTGTCTTCCCTATTTTTACTGCATAAAATTTTCCTGCCATACTGCTCCCTTTCCCGTGATAGACATTCGCCGCCATACTTCATTTGCGGCATGGCCATTTCCAATGCTCACATTGTATCACATTCCCCTCAAAAAATGTAGAGAAGGGACGTATCTTTTTCAAAAAAGATACGTCCCTTCTTCTCAGACTTTCTCGTCCACCTCTATTCCCTTCAGATCTGCCTCCAACAGTTTCATGCTCGCCTTGATTTCGCTGAGACCGGACTTTACTTCGGAAGACTGCTTCGTCATCTTCGTCACATCCAACAGTTCGTCCATTTCAATATCATCTGTCTCATTGCGGCGATGTTGGGCCTCCGCCCTCTCGATTGCCTCCTTCGTCCCCTCAATCATTGCCTCCTCGATTGCTCTCTTCTCCTGGAGTTCTTCGAGCTGTTCCTCCTTTTCCTCCTGCTTCTCGGCAGTCTTCTCGGCTTTCTCCTCGGCTTCCTCCTGCTGCTCCTCGATGTGTTCCATCGCATCCTGCACTGCCATTCCCATGATGTCCTTGTTCGCTACATCCCAGATTTCGTCGACTGTCTCCATCGCGTCCAACATCGGATCACTCTTTAATTTTTCCAAAAGAATGCGCTTCACATCCTTCACATCATCCTTCATTGCACTTGACGCATCCTGTATCTGTCCCTTGAAGATGGCTGCGCGGTCATTTAATTCAAGTGCCCGCTGCTGGTACTCGGTCAGCGGCTGCTTGTTAATCTCCGCAACTGCTTCCATCTCCTCCTCGCTGAGTGGGGTCGTGGAAACACCATTCTTATAATCCTGATATTTCTTTAACAGTTCTAAATCCTGCTGCTCTTTTGAGTCGTCCTTCACTCCATACTGTTCCTGTAGTGTGCTCTCCTGACTGCGCAGAGATTCCACTTCCTGCTCCGCCTCTTCCTTCAGGGCCTTCATCTGCTCGTAGTGCCCGCGTCTGTCCTCGACGGACTGCTCCACGCTCCTGTCGTTGTCCCACGCGTCCTGTACAATCTTTAACGCCTGCTTCTGTGCCATCTTTTTTCGCAGTTCAATCGGATCGTTCGTCAGACCGATATCTCCGGCAAACAGGGATTTTCTTCCCTCTTTCTCCTTATCGCCGCCCGGATTACAACCGACTGTTTTATCAAATCCACCTGTTTTATTCACATTGATACTGATATTCATACCTCTACCTCCATTCCGGCTGCCACAGGCGCATCACCTGATGGCATACCTGACATCGGCATTGCCGCATCCACACTGCCGACATCCGCTGTTGCCGCCTCCACTTCAAGTTCGACCTGCTGCTCAATCTGCGCCTCTGTCATCTGCAATTCACTCATCATAATCGCCGCATCCGTCAAATCCAAAGAGACCGCTGTGGTGTCAACCCTTCCACTGTCTCTCATATAATTTATGGTATCGCGCAGATACTTCATGTCCGCCTCACTAATCTTATTCTGTTCCTGATCTCTATGCTGGCGGCGCTTTCTTAAAATCTCCTGCCGCTTCATTTTTTCCCGGTGCACCTGCTGCAGTTCCTCTGTCGCCATCTTCTGTCTCAAATCCTGCTCCTTCTGGCGCACCCTTCTCTTAATCTCACCTTTTTTCTGCTGCTCTTTTGCCATCTTTTCCCGCTCATACTTGTGCTGCAGCATCTCCTCCTCCTTCAGGTTGCGCACCTTCGTCTCCGCACATTTTACCATTCTCCTTGCATGTGCGAGCGCAACCCTGACTTCCGCGTCGTCGTATTGTCCCGTCCCCAGGCATCTGCTCAATGTGCCGACCTTTGTCTTTGCACTCGCGAGAACCCCGGATGCACTCCTCGCCTTCTTCGCGCGGATAAGCTGCCCCGAGATTTCCCTAGAGTTGTAGTTTAATTTTTTCTTTTTTCTCACATTCTGGGATCTGCCCATATAGCCGACCCGGTTTCTCTGATTCGATACTTTTCCCGCTGAAAACGTAGCTCCTGCCATCCCTGCAGCCGTAACGTTTATCCCTTTACTTCCCGACGCACTCATAATCTTCCTCCGTGAATGATTTTTTCTACTACATCCTATATCGACACAATTGGAAAAAATTGTTACATTACCAGGAAATAACGGGATATTTTTTTTATCATTGCCCACAATAATCTTGCAACTAATTCATCAACAACAAGGAGGTGCACTATGAGTGTTTTAGACAATTGCAAATGCAGCCCGCAGACTCTCGCCATGGCATCCTTTCCGATGCAGGAATGGTGCGACCCGTTTCCGTTCGACACTGCTCTTGCAAACGGAACGATTTTTCCGTGTCTGAATCTTGAATTTTTCAAAGCGGAAAAAGTTCCCTGCCCGGTCTGTGACGACAGCACCTGCTCCCCGCAAGCACAAAAATTAAATGAGATTAACAAGGTCAGCTTCGCCATCAACGATCTGACTCTGTATCTCGACACACATCCGGACTGTCCGAAGGGGTTAGCTCTCTTTAAAGAGCTGCTGCAGAAAAGACTCGATCTGCTCGCAGAATACGCCAGAGAATATGAACCTTTGACGATGATCTCCATGATTACCGGCACGCCGGATACCGACACTTACACCTGGCCGGAGGGCCCACTGCCCTGGGAAGGAGGAAATATCTAATGTGGAGTTACGAAAAAAGACTACAATACCCGGTACGAATCACCAAACCGTGCCCAAAGACCGCCCAATTAATTATCAGTCAGTACGGCGGGCCTGACGGTGAGCTCTCCGCTTCCATGCGTTATCTCGCTCAACGCTACTCAATGCCCGTCAAGAAGGTCGGCGGCCTTCTCACGGACATCGGCACCGAGGAGATCAACCATATGGAGATTATCTGTGCAATGGTTTACCAATTGACCAAAAATCTGTCTCCGGAGCAGGCAAAGGAAGCCGGATTTGACGCCTACTATATCGACCACACCACAGGTCTGTGGCCGCAGGCTGCCGCCGGTGTCCCTTTCACCGCCCTCGAATTCCAGTCGAAGGGAGACGCCTTCGCAGATCTCTATGAAGATCTTGCCGCGGAACAGAAAGCGCGCACCGTCTATGAAAATCTCCTTCGCGTCATCGATGATCCGGAAGTCCGCGACCCGCTCAAATTCCTGCGGGAAAGGGAGGTCGTACACTTCCAGCGCTTCGGTGAAGCCCTTGAGATGACAAAGGAAAAACTAGACGCAAAGAACTTTTACTATTTTAACGCGGAATTCGATAAGGCATTCCTGCACAAGGACTAAGTTTTTTTGCCAGAGCAATAAAAAAAGAACCGGAAAAAGGTTACAGTTCCTCTTTCCGGTTCTTTTTCTATTGCTCTGCCCTCTCTATTCCTTCTGAACTCCGATTATATGGAAATAACTGCCCACCAGCACCACATCCGCTCCGAGCCAGGCGAGTATCTCCGCAAAGAAGATTCCTGTCTCCCCGACGAGCAGCGGGAGAAAAAGCGCTGCCATCGTCCGCATCACAAACTCTGCAATTCCGGACAACATGGGAAGAAACGTATTTCCCATGCCCTGAATGGCGGAGCGCATCACATGAAGCAGATAGAGGATTGGGAGGCACACGCTCATGACCGCCAGATAAAAATAGGCAATCCGCAAAGTTTCCGCGGCATCCTCCGGGCTTCCCGAGATAAAACAGCTCAAAATCCATTTTCCAAAAACCAGCATGCACACTGCAATGACGACCGCCGTGACCATTGCGATCTTCAATGCCGCGCGGGTTCCCTCCCGGATGCGCTCCCTTTTTCCCGCACCGAGATTCTGTCCGACGTAGGTCACCATCGCATACCCATAGGAGGTCGCGGCGATTTCAAGCAATCCGTACATCTTGTTTGTCGCTGTAAATCCCGCGATAAAGATGACGCCAAATCCATTGACCACCGACTGCACAATCATTCCGCCCACCGCGATAATCGCATTCTGAAACGCCATCGGCGCGCCAAGTCCAAGCAGCTGCCCTGCCAGATGCATTTCCGGCAGGAAATCAGCCTGCGCCAGATGAAGCACCTCTATTTTTTGAATATGGTAAAAACAATAGACGCTCGAAACTGCCTGTGCAATCAATGTGGCGATTGCCGCCCCTGCAATCCCCCAATGAAATCCGAACACAAACAGAAAATCTAATACAATATTTGTGACGGAAGCCACCACCATCGCATAGAGCGGCGTCCTGCCGTCTCCGAGGGAGCGCAGGATAGCCGCAAGCAGATTGTAGACCATCACAATCGGGATTCCAAAAAACATAATCCGCAGATAGAGCAGTGTTCCCGCAAGAATCGTCTCCGGTGTCTGAAGCAGCACAAGCAGCGGTCTCACCATCAACTGTCCAAGCAGCACAAGAAGCACGGATGAGACCAGAGACAAGGAGGTTGAATTTCCAACTACCTTTTTCAACGAATCTATTCTTCCACCGCCGAACTCCTGCGCCATCCTGATTCCAAATCCCTGTGTAAAACCCTGAATAATCCCGAGCATCATCCAGTTCATCCAATCCGCCGCGCCTAATGACGCGAGCGCGCTGACACCGAGTCCCTTGCCGACAACCATCGTATCCACGACCGTGTAAAGCTGCTGAAAGATATTTCCTGCCATGAGTGACATTGCAAATGAAAAAATGAGTTTTGCGGGTCTGCCCTCTGTCATATTCTTCATACTGTTTCTCCTAGTTTGCACCATCAATCCGAATCAGCTCTCTGCAGCGATTGAGCATCGCATAGATTTCCTGTTTCCTTGGAAGCACAAGATTTCCCGGTATCCTGCCCTCTGTCATCGCTGCAAATCCCTGTTTTTCCACCTTGCCATACAACGCTTCCACCGCCTGCTGCAGAGTCTTTTTCCCATCAAACGCATGTTTCTTTAAGTAAACTAAAATGTCCGAGAGCGCATTGACCTGCTCAGCATCGACAAGCTGTTCCACATAGCGCAGATCGACCGTCTCCCGGTTCACCGAGAATCCGTCTAACCCCATCGTCTTGCTCTTGATGCGGTCGTTTTTTAAAAATGCCATATCCTTTCTGACAACGCGCTGCGCTCCGCCTTTTGCGCCGGATGCAAAAGTCTCCTCATGCCCCGTATCTTCCCCGGCATCTGTATCTTCCCCGGCATCTGTATCCGCCGCACGGAAGCGCTCCGCCTCCTCCTTCGCGAGCTGCGTAATCTCAAATGGCTCATACCGGTTCATCTGAATCACGGTATCCGCCTTATAAAAGTAAGACCCTGAACTTCCAGCTACAAGAATAGTTGAAATTCCGTCTTTCTGATACAGCTCCTTCACACGATCAATAAATGGAATAATCGGCTCCATATCCCTGTGTACGACGCGCTGCATCAGCTCATCGCGAATCATAAAGTTTGTCGCGCTCGTATCCTCGTCGATTAAAAATACCTTCGCCCCCATCTCGACAGCCTCCATCGTATTCGCCGCCTGAGAGGTACTTCCGCTGGCATTTTCTGTAAAAAAGGATACGGTGTCTTTTCCGTTTGGAAGATTGCGGATAAAAGCCGAGATGTCGACTCCCTGAATACTCCTTCCATCCTCGGCGCGAATCTTCATCGCGCTGCTGTCCGTGATGACATACTCCCTGCCATCCCCGGCGATATGTTCATAGACGCCTAACTCCAACGCCCTAAGCAGTGTGGACTTCCCGTGGTAACCGCCGCCGACAATCAACGTGATTCCCTTTGGAATCCCCATTCCCCTGATGGTTCCAAAATTCGGAAGTTCCATCTTAACCTCCATCGACGCCGGGGACTGAAAAGGCACTGCCCCCTTCATCGGCAGATTGGATACCCCTGATTTTCTAGGCAGTATGGCGCCGTTTGCCACAAACGCCACGAGCCCTAATTTCGGGAGCTGGTCTCTGATGAAGCGCTGGTCCACCGCCAACGCCGCAATCTGCTCTAGTTCCTTTTTGGAGTATGCTTTTTGTGTGAGCGACTGTTCCACACACTTTGGCAGAAATTCAAACAAAATCTTTTCCAACTCTCCCGCCTGAATCGTCCTCCCGTGCGCCGGAAATCCAATCTCCATTCTGACGGTAAGTTCCCCCGTCGCAGGATTGACCTGACAGGCGCTCCGCTCTAAGATTTCCTGTCCCGGCTGGCTGATTCCGAGCAGACCGCTCTTTCCGGAACCTTTCGCCTTAAAAGAATAATCCCGGATTACCGACGCCATCCTGCGGAGGAGGTGATCCTCGAAGGCAACTCTCTTTTCCCGGCTGTCATAATAGGCATTATCGAATCCCGCATACTTTCCCGGCACCGTGATGCTCACTTTTGACGGGGCCGCAAACGGGTCTCCCTGTACATGCTCAATATTTAAAACATAGCTTCCCCACTGGTAGCTTCCCCTCGTCTCCTTATAGGCAGGGTAACTCCTGTGGTCAATCTGCTGTAATAATCTTCTCAAATCATCTGCTGTCTTCATTTTTTACTTCTCCTTCTTCTATTGCATCTCTGCAACTATATTGTTGACCCACACCTTCTTTTTCAAAAGGATGTAGCCCACCATTCCCTTCACAAGCTCCACACTCTGCGCACACAGATAGATTGTAATGATATCTAAATCGGTCAGGCGGCTTAAGACAAAAACCACGGGGATATTGACTGCCCAGACATAGCAGCTGTCAAATAAAAATGTGATCACCGTCTTTCCTCCCGAGCGCAGCGTAAAATAGGATGCATGGTAAAAAGCATTGACCGGCATAAACAATGCCGTAATCTCTATCAATTTTGCAGCCAGCTCCTGCACGACGTTCGATGTATTATAAATCTCCGGGAACAGCGGCGCGATTAGATACAAAAAAGCGCCAATCACCGCACAGCTGACCACCGAGAAAAAGATGAGCTTCCGGTCTGTGTCGACAGCGCGGTCAAGTTCCCCTGAGCCTAGCTGCCGTCCCACGATAATCGACACCGCACTTCCCAATGCGATAAATACCACATTGAACAGATTTGACACCGTGGTCGCAATGTTGAGCGCCGCAACCGCATTCAGTCCACGCAGGGAATAGCCCTGCACCAAAACTGCCTGCCCCGCCGACCAGAGCGCCTCGTTCAAAATCAGCGGCGTTCCCTTTGTGAGAATCTGCCTCATCAGCTCCCGCGGTATCCGAAACGTGCGATATGCACCCTCGAGGAACCGCAGCTCCTTTTTGTGCCTGTGGCTCCATCCAACTACAATCGCCATTTCCACGAAACGGGAGGTGACGGTACCGACCGCAGCTCCCATGACGCCAAGCTTTGGAAAGCCAAAATTTCCAAAAATCAACACATAGTTGATGCACAGATTTAAGAAAACTGCCACGATACTCCCGAGCATCGGGATGAACGTCTTTCCGTTCTCACGCAGTGTGCTCGCATAAATCTGCATCACCATAAAGGGTATCATCCCAATCATCATAATCCACAGATAGTGCATTCCCGCCGCGTATGTCGCAGCCACACCTGCTGCGCTCGTGTCATTCAAAAAGAGCTCAATCAGGCGACCGCCGCCAAATCCGAGAATCAGCAGCCACAAAAACGCCATCACACCGCTCGTAATCCATTTGAACCGGAACGTATTGCGGACTCCCTCCATATTTCCCTGACCAAAATACTGTGCAGAAAAAATAGAGCAGCCCGACACACAGCCAAACAGACAGACATAGTAGACATTCAACAGCTGATTGACAATCGCAACCCCGGACATCTGCTCCGTCCCAAGCTGTCCCACCATGATGTTGTCCAAAAGTCCAACGAAGTTTGTAATTCCATTTTGAATCATAATCGGAAGCGCTATCACGAAGACCATCCGATAAAATTCCTTGTCACCGATATACCGGTTCTTTATTCTTTGCAACATAAAAAAACTTTCCTATCATATTTCTATTTCCATCAAATGAGCAGCCGGGAGTCAGGCAAGCTGTAAAAGAATGCGATCTATCTTTGCCAACTCTTCCGATGTAAAATGAAGGTTGCTGAGCGCCCCTAGATTTTCCGTTATCTGTTCCGGTTTACTTGCTCCGATGAGTGCCGATGTGACAACCGGATTCCTTAAAGTCCATGCCAACGCCATTTGAGGCAGCGTTTGACCACGCTCCCCCGCCAATTTGTCCAACTCCTGTACAACGGCGAGCGTTTGCGGTTTGATGTTTTCCGGCTTTAGGTATCTTGGATCATGTCCCGCCCTTGAATCCGCAGGAATTCCGTGAAGGTATTTGTTTGATAAAACGCCTCCCGCTAACGGGCCGAACGCAATACAGCCAATCCCTTCCCGATCCAGCACATCCGTAAGATCATCTTCAATCCAGCGGTTCAGCATGGAATAATTTGGCTGATGAATCAAAAGGTGCAACCCCATGCTGTCCAAAACAGCGGCAGCTTCCTCCGCCTGTACAGCGCTATAGTTAGAAATGCCTACATACAAAGCTTTTCCGCTCTTCACAATATCATAGAGCGCACCCATTGTCTCTTCGATTGGAGTGTCCGGGTCGGGTCTGTGGTGATAGAAGATATCCACGTAATCAAGATTCATCCTCTTTAAACTCTGGTCAATAGAGGCCATAAGGTATTTGCGGCTTCCATGGTCGCCGTAAGGGCCTCTCCACATATCGTAGCCGGCCTTTGTGGAAATAATCAGTTCATCACGGTGTGGACGCCAGTCGACTTCCATATGCCGTCCAAAATTCCGCTCAGCCTCACCGTATGGCGGTCCATAATTGTTGGCGAGGTCAAAGTGGGTAATGCCGCCGTCAAAAGCTGTTCGCAGCAGACTTTGCTGAATCTCAAACGGTGTGATATTTCCAAAATTGTGCCAAAGTCCCAATGAAAGCGCGGGCAATAAAATACCGCTTTTCCCACAGCGGCGATAACTCATTGTATCATATCGTTTCTCAGATGGTTTATACATAATAAATTATACCTCCAATTCCATTTTATCATTCTAATCGCATAAACAGTATACCATATCATTCCATCTGCTTCACCATAAAAATATTACTGCATATAATAACCTAAAGGAGGCGTAATATGGAAAAAACAAACAATTGCAGCAATGCCGCCAAAAACTATCTCACGGATTATTATACTATTTTAGATAACATGATTCAGGGAATGACAAATGCAAAGCTGACGGACAGCATCTCCTACAATTTCATTGTGCAAATGATCCCACATCACCGGGCTGCCATCGAAATGTCACGCAATATTCTGAAATATACGGACAACAAACCGCTTGAAACCATCGCGTCAGATATCATATCAGAACAGACGAAAAGCATTGAAAATATGCGTGATATTCAGAATTTATGCAAAGAATTTCAAAATCCAGAACAGGATTTACGGGTTTACCAGCATCGGATGAATGAAATTATGCAGAACATGTTTTCCAAGATGAACAATGCCCGCTCCACATGCCGGCTTAACTGCGATTTTATGTGGGAAATGATTCCTCATCACATGGGTGCGGTAGAAATGTCAGAAACCACCCTGCAGTATTCCATCTGTCCGAAACTGAAACCAATTCTTCATGCAATCATCATTTCACAGCAGCGCGGCATTATACAGATGCAGCGGCTCCTGTCCTCTATCGGATGTCCTATGGAATAAAATGACTTATGTCCGCCCCTTTTAGGGGCTGCTTCCATAACTCCATATGTCACAGCTTTTCGTCTTTCCTGAATTCACGCTTCATCAGGTTTCTGACCATCATGCGGCAGCCATTTGCACTCTGTCATATCCATCCCCGAAAATGTCGCCATAAAAGAAGAATCCTCGGGACTGCATGCATATATTCCAAACTGAACTTCATCTAACGCATCCCACATATGGCATACCCGCATCTGTGAAAAATGTTTCCCATCCTCGGAACACTCTATACAGAAATCACTTTCCCTTCTGCTGAATCTGTACCACATAGATTTAACAGATGCCGCTATTGCTGTCGTAGCCCAATCTGAATATCCATGATTTGTTGCGACACTCCCTAAATGCTGAAACTCTTCATTTTCATATTCGATGGATGCCTTGAGCCAGTTATCACTGTCAAGATACATCACCACTCCACACTGATCGAAGCGATGCTTGCTGTCAAACTCCGTCTTCACAACAAATGAAAAGAACTTTTCCGTCGTCTTCATCTGAAGGACCGGTGCATTGTCATTTCTAAAATGATAATAGGTTCTCTGCCATAGATCAGTATGCGGATTTGTTGTAATCACAATTCTTTCCCTGCTTATAACAGAATCCTTCGGTTTTCTTGTCCACTCTAATTGATTTACATCAAACATTTTGTTATCACTCCTTCTCATACCCAAGTATGATTTGGTTTTCTACCATCTTGCCTCTATCTTCAACAGCTTCCGGATTTCTTTTCAAACCAGCTCCTGCTCTTTCATTAATGCATTAAACCCGCTCTTCCTCCCTCATTATGATTTCCGTTCTTTTTCACCTGCAGATAGGTAAGAATGCTCGTAATTGTGGCAACCAATGTAAAAATTTTTGCTGCCTTCCCACTTATAACTTATTATAAGCGAAATATCCCATATTGTGAACTACAAAAGTTTGCTTGTTTTCTCTTATAGTATATACAATTGAATATACTTTTCTTCCTGTTCTCGGCATTTTTGTTATGAAGCTATTGACATATACAGTGAAACTGTATATAATCAAAATATACAGTCCAACTGTATATTGGAGGTGAAATATTGAATAGAGATAAAAATTTGCCGTTGACGGAAACGGTTTATTATGTTTTATTGGCTTTGATTGAGCCTGCTCATGGGTATGCAATTATGCAGAAGGTGGAAGAACTAAGTGGAGGACAAGTTCGACTGGCAGCAGGAACAATGTATGGTGCTATTGAAAATCTTTTGAAAAAAAAGCTGATTACTTCTTTGCATAGTGATGATCCCAGAAGAAAAATATATGTAATTTCCGATTTGGGGAAGAAGGTATTATACGCTGATTACAAAAGGATGCTTAATATGATTGCCGTAACAGAAAAGACAGCGGCGGAGGTGTTGAAAAATGAAGAAAATTAAGTTTTTCCTACGGTTTGATAAAGAAGAAAAATGGCTTGAATACATGGCAAGTCAGGGTTGGCTGCTTTCACGAAAATCATTGTTTTATTATTTTCGGAAAATTGATCCGGAAACCCGGACAATTCGGCTTGATTATCGGGAAAAGAAATCAGTAACGGACTTTTTAGACTACTGTACTTTATTTGAGGATAGCGGATGGAAGCACATTGCAGGTACCCGGACATCCGGAACACAATATTTCCTAAAAATAAATGCTGATAGTACAGAGGATATATTTTCAGATACGCTTTCACGCGCAGGAAGATACAAAAGACTTTCCAATGTGTGGCTATCTTCTGCTGTTGCCTTTATACTACTTTTTCTGGCAGCAAAGCCTGGTGGTTGGATAAATCTTGATACAATGTTTGTGCCAAAGGAGTGGTATCTTACACCAGGATTATGGAAACTTGAAGGAATCAGTTTTTGGTGGGCATTTTTGTTTGAAACACCGTTTGCGTTAATGCGGGGGATAGGCTGGCTTATACCAATTATAGCGATGCTGATTTGTATCGGGTTTGCAATAAAATCACGATTACTATATCGTTCAGAAACAATTTTTAAGTCATAGGAGTAGCATAGAAAAACTATCCCCTGTTTTGCCCGGAATGCAAGAAGGAAACTGTAATTAATGTAAAAAAATTTCTTGTGGTAAACAGTCAGATATTTTTTCAAAATACATGACAATTATAAGGCATATCGAAGGAGGTGGTATTTATGTGGTCAGCTGTAACCATATGTATTGTGTGTGCTTTTATAGCAATTTATTGTGATAATAAAAAAAATAGCAAAAAGTAAATATATAATAATGAGCCAGACGCTTAAACACAGGGCCGATTATCCTGGAAGAAAAGCAGCAGCCTTTCAGCAATTCCAGTTTACTGTACCACCAAACTGGAATTGCTAAAATTGTAACACCATCAAAATGTCTTCTGCATAAGTTCCGTCATCATATTTATTTGCATTCGGAATTCTACCACACTCTTTAAATCCCAGACTTTCATACAAATGACAGGCTCTTTTGTTACCACCGACTACTGTTAATTCAGCCTGTTCAAATCCAAGATTTTTTATTTCCGTCAAAAGTCTTTCCAGCATAAGTCTTCCCAATCCAAATCCTGTATATTTCTGATAAAGTGCGATTCCTATTCCTGCACGATGACTCGCTCGTCTGCTTCCCGCCTTACTTTCAAAAGAACAATTTCCGGCATATTCCCCATCAACAAATGCCAATATCAAAAGTGCATCCTGTGCTTCGTTATGCGCATTGATGAATTGCTCTTCCTCTTCTTGTGTGTACTCTATTTCGTCAGGTTCAGACACTAAAAATCTTGTTTCGCCTGTAACAGTTTTTAAATAATCAATCAGCATTTGTGCCTCATCTGCTCTTGCACTGCGTAGTACAATCTTTTTTCCGTCTAATCTGTATATTTCTTCTGCTAATATCATGCTTCATTTTCTCCTCCGGATGCCACTTCTATTTTACTGGCACCCAAGTCCAATAACTTTTTTGTTGTTATGGTTTCACCTTCAATTTATTTTGTTTACTACAAATTTACTTTATCACAGCGATTTGATAATTTCAAAAAATTTTTCGTTCATCCTCTTGTAATCCTCTTGTAAACAAGCTGTACCCATCAACTTTGTATTATTCACTCAAAAACTGATACAGGTTTAGGAACCCACTATTGTCCCCCCATTCGGATGAAGAACCTGACCTGTCATATAGCTTGCATCATCTGATGCAAGAAATACATAACAAGGAGAAACTTCACATGGCTGTCCTGCTCTATCCATAGGCACATGAGATGTTTTTCGCCCAAATGTAGAAACTTCCTCTGCTGAATAGGATGCCGGAATTAATGGAGTCCATATCGGCCCGGGCGCGACCGCATTTACTCTAATTTCTTTTTCTGCAAGCGATAAAGAGAGCGATCTTGTTAAAGCTACAATTGCACCTTTTGTTGAACTGTAATCAATCAAATCCTTATTTCCCTGATAAGCGGTTACAGAAGTAGTATTGATAATACTACCGCCCTTTTTCATATATGGCAGAGCATACTGTATCAGATAAAAAAATGAAAATACATTATTCCGAAACGTAAACTCTAGCTGTTCATGAGATATATCTTCAATACTGCGCTGAATAAACTGAACAGCATGGTTATTTACCAATATATCCAGTTTTCCAAAATATTTCACTGTTTTATCTACACAATACTTTGAGAAATTAGAATCTTTTAAATCTCCACATATCGTCAGACACTTACCGCCTAACTTTTTTATCCTTTCAGCGGTTTCCATTGCATCCTCTTCTTCATCATAATATACAATCGCGACAGAAGCTCCCTCTTTTACAAAATCATATGCAACAGCCCGCCCTATCCCGCTGTCGCCACCTGTAATTAGTGCAACTTTATTTTCAAGTTTACCACATTTTTTCTTGCACTCAGATAAAGGTCTGGGATTCATGATATATTCAAACCCCGGCTGTCTGTCCTGGTGCTGCGGAGGAAAAGATGTCGTATCCTTGTTACAATTTGTCATACAATCACAGTTATTAATTTGATTCATATTTAAACATTTCCCAGCATTACTTGTTATATAATATGCTTCAAAAAAATATTGTTACAAGTTGCTACAAAAATTATTTGTTCACATTCTTCTTTTGCCATGTTCATTGCAAATACATAGTATCGGTATCCTTTTCTTACAATTTAAATTTTTATTTCATTTCTCACATTCGAACATGTGTTCCCTCCTGTGCTATGCTATAATAAATCTGGTAGCAGAAATGCTGCTGGCAATCGTGTTACAGGATGGTTGACCTTCATTCTACATAGAATGGAGGTTGCTAGGTGCCTGCGGCACCTGCTTAGCAACGACCGAAGCGAAGCGTAGACATGCTTATGAAGAATAAGTTCGATTTTAAAGACCTAATGTCTTTCGGGATGTTCCTCATAGCACTACTGACATTCATTTATTTGATTTGTCATTAAAGTAGCAAAAAACCTTCCCTGTACTTTGGCGAGTCTGGAAGGTTTTTCTTTCTAATCTGTTCAACCACTCTGTGGCGATTGCCCTTTCTAATTACATTATAGCACAAATTAGTAATATTACAACAGCATTTTTGCAAATGGTAGGGTTGTTTCACGAAGGCCTATCAGTTAATGTTTTGATCTTGTGGCTCAC
>CAZBUW010000013.1:0-42785 GCA_964495195.1 uncultured Roseburia sp. | reverse complement strand
GATCATGGAATGCTCGGAAGTACCGATCAGATATAAATCTTCTCCCTCGATCTTGTACATCATGGCATCCATCTCATCAAAGCTCATCACACCGGTCACCACGTTAGAACGAATCATAAAAGGCGGTACGCAGTAAGTAAAACCGCGGTCAATCATAAAATCTCTCGCATAGGAGATCACCGCAGAGTGAAGTCTCGCGATATCGCCCATCAGATAGTAGAATCCGTTTCCTGCCACTTTTCCTGCGGCATCAAGGTCAATTCCGTCAAAGCGCTCCATGATATCAGTGTGATACGGCACCTCGAAATCCGGAACCACCGGCTCACCGAACTTCTCAATCTCCACGTTGCAGGAATCGTCTTTTCCGATTGGGACGGATGGGTCGATGATATTTGGAATCGTCATCATGATCTTTGTGATCTTCTCCTGAAGCTCTTTTTCTCTCTCCTCTAACTCAGCAAGGTGCGCCGCGTTCGCGCTGACCTGCGCTTTGATTTCCCCGGCTTCCTCTTTCTTTCCCTGTCCCATCAGCATACCGATCTGCTTTGACAGCGCATTGCGGCTTGCGCGGAGGTCGTCCGCCTCCTGCTGTGTCTTTCTCGCCTCGGCATCTAACCCGATAACCTCGTCCACTAACGGGAGTTTGTGATCCTGGAACTTGTTCTTAATATTCTGCTTCACAACTTCCGGATTCTCTCTCAAAAACTTCAAATCAATCATTTTTCTTCTTCCTTTCTCTTTCTACACACAAAAGCCTTCCGCCCCTGTGCTGATTCACACATGGGACGAAAGGCTCTATACTTCCACGTTGCCACCCATATTGCCGGAATCATGCAATAACGCACTGCCATCCGACCTCTCTGACGTGCGATAAAGGGCACAAACCTTGTGACTCTCCTCACCATCTGAATATCTTACGATATTATAGCTTGATTTTCTCCTTAATGCAAGCTAATTTTGCTCAATATTTGCTGAAATCTCCGTCGAGCGAAATAATCTGCTCATTGTCCCCGTCCGAATAATCTGCTGACGGGCTTGCGTACATGCTCTGGCTTCCACGGGAGAGATTGACTAATTTGTACTGTGCGATGAGTTCTTTCAAAGTCACTGCCTGGTTCGACAACTCCTCACTTGCAGCGGCACACTGCTCGCTGGTAGCTGCATTGGTCTGTACAACGGTAGACACCTGCGCCAACGCCTGATCAATCTGGGAGATAGATGTCGCCTGATCGTTGGAAGATACTTTGATGTTGCTGATCAATACAACGATCTCGTCAATCGCTTTCACAATCTCATCTAATGATTTTGCAGTCTCCTCTGCAATCTTAGTACCGTTTGCAACTTTATGAATGGAGTCTTCTATCATCTCTGCTGTCTCACCTGCTGCAGATGCACTCTTCGCCGCAAGATTTCTGACCTCTTCTGCCACAACTGCAAATCCTTTGCCGTGAACGCCTGCACGAGCTGCCTCCACGGTTGCATTCAATGCGAGAATATTGGTCTGGAAGGAAATGTCATCAATTGTTTTAATAATCTTAGAGATTGTCTCAGAAGACTGATTGATTCCATCCATCGCCTCGATCATTGCTTTCATCTGTTCATTGCCGGAAGCAGCCATCTCTTTTACATTGTTGACTAATGTACTCGCCTCACCTGCTTCAGTTGCATTGTCCTTGGTGCGCTGTGTCACTTCGTCAATCGATGCCGTCACCTGCTGTACTGCACTTGCCTGCTCTGTAGAGCCCTGTGCCAATGCCTGGCTTGCACTTGCCACCTGTTCAGACCCGACTGTGATCTGTGCTCCGGCCTCTTTGATATTGTTCAACGTTGCATTCTCATCTGTCACTAGTTTTTGGAACGCTTTGCCGAGAACATCCTTGTCACTTCGCGGGGTAACCTCAATGGTAAAATCACCGCTGGCAATCACTTCGGCGATTCTCACCTGCTCTCTGATTCCCGCTGCCATGTCTGCAAAATTGTCCATCAAGTCACCGAGATCGTCGTAATAAATCTTCTCGCAGTCCACATCGACATCGCCGATTGCAAGTTTCTTCGCAGCTTCAGACAACTTCTTGACCGGAACGGTAATTCCTTTGATTAAGGCAATGCAGTATATAAAAGTAATAATGACCGCAACAATCGTTACCGCAACCATGATTGCTTCCATTCCGGCGAGCTCCTCCTCCACCAGATCGTTGTTCGCCTGAGAAGCCTCGTCCATCGCCGACATAAGTTCTAACAACTGCTCTTCCACGGTATCTGCAAGCGGAATACCGGAATCTAAGAGTTCCTGTCTTCCCTGATCATATTTTCCATTTTGTACCAGCTCTGCGGAGGCATCTGCGGAATCGATATATTCGTTCATGGCATCTAAAACATCATCATACTGATCTGCGATCGTCTCATCAAAATACTGCAGTCTGTCCTCGAACTGTCCAAGATTCTCTTTTACGTCTGTCTCATAATTCGTCATCTGAATAATCTGTTCTTCCAATTCCTCCGGGCTGTCATAATAAATGTAGAGAATATTGCGGAGACGAACCTTGACGTCTGCAAAATCACTGTATGCCTCGCTCAGATAAAACTCCCCTCTGCCGTAGTAATCGTAACGTTTGCTTCTCGCTTTGTTGATATTGCTCGATGCCCAAAAGCCGACTGCCGAAATGACAATCATCAGAATCAGCATTAAGGCACTGAACAATGTAATTTTATTTTTTACCGACATGTTGTTGATTGAAAATTTTTTCTTCATGGTATTCTTCTCCTTTTTCATTTATTCTACCTCTTGCAATTCTTCAATTCTATGTAAGTCATCCTGATTGATCAGCCTTTCCGGATCAAGCAGAAGCTTTACGGTATCCCCCGTCCTTGCAAGTCCGTAGACGTATTTGTTTTTCTCGTTCTCCTTGCGCCCTAAAGACGGTGGTGAAACAATGTCCTCGTCCATAATCGTGTCAACCTCGGCTATCTTTTCAACAATGAGACCGATGACCGTCGATTTTACATCGAGAACAATGATACACGTTCTGTCTGTATACTCCTTCGGTTCCATCTTAAATCTCACCCTCACATCAATGACCGGAATAATTTTCCCCCTGAGATTTATCAACCCTGTAATATAATCTTCTACTTCCGGTATCTGAGTGATTGGCTGCATAGCAATGATTTCATTGACATAACTGATGCTGATACCATAGAACTCCTTTTCCGTCTGGAAAGTCATGTACTTCCCTTTCTGGGTATCTTCCTCCAATTCTTCTTCCATCAATTCGTCTGTCATGTACTGTCTCCTCTCCTCTCCGCACCTTTCTCTTTTACGCCATCTGTCTATTTGCTCAACAGGCTGTATACTTTTCCTGCAATCGCCGTCAGTGGTATGCGATACTGAACCGCTCCGATGTCATAGGCAACCTTGGGCATTCCATAAACCACACAGGAGGCTTCATCCTGCCCGATGGTCTGTGCGCCCGCCTTGCGCATCTCCAAAAGCCCCCTCGCTCCGTCGCCTCCCATGCCGGTTAAGATCACTCCAACGGCATCTTTCCCAACCGTCTTCGCCACAGAGTTAAATAGCACTTCCACTGAAGGGCAATGTCCGTTCACGCGATCCGTCCCCTTGCACTCCACCTGATAGCCATTTCCTACCTTGACTACCCTCATATGCCTGTCCCCCGGAGCAATCAGCACCTGTCCCGGAAGAATCCTGTCGCCGGTCTGCGCCTCCTTGACTAAGACCTGACACTGATTATTCAGACGATCCGCATACATCCTGGTGAACCCCGGCGGCATATGCTGCACAATCACAACCCCCGGAATATCTTTTTTAAATCCGCGGATTACTTCGTAGATTGCCTCCGTCCCTCCGGTTGAAGCTCCGATTGCAATCACCCTGTCGCGGTTCGCCGAACTGATATGGCTCGATATTGTACTCGGCTCCACCCTCTTTAGCTTTCCAACTTTTGCGGTGGATGCAATCTTGACTTTCGCAGCAAGCTCCTGTGTCAAAAATTCATTCAACTGATCCTTGCTGAGATTGTCCGGTTTATTTACAAAATCTACCGCCCCCGCCTCAAGAGCATCAAACACCTTATCGCTCAATGAACTGATCATAACGACCGGCAGCGGGTACTGCGGCATCAGTTTTCTCAAAAATTCAATTCCGCTCATCTTCGGAAGTTCCACGTCAAGCGTCATGACATCCGGTTTGTACTTTATAATTGCGTCCCTCGCCTCATAGGCGTCTGCTGCCTGGGCCACCACCTCAATCCCGGTAGATGCATTCAATCCTTTTACAAGCAAATTGCGAAACATCATGGAATCGTCTACAACTAATACTCTAATCGGTCTCATTGTTAGTCCCCTACTTTCTATAAATTGATGGCTGCACATAATGAAATTTCATCTTTTTGCGGTCTAAGCCCTCCGTCGTTCCAATAAAAAGATATCCCCCCGGTTCCATATAATCATAGATTTTGCCAATCAATTCATATTTGGTATCCTCCGGAAAATAAATCATTACATTTCTAAGAAAAACAATATGAAACTTTCTCTTGAAGGGAAACGGATGCATCAGATTGAACTGCCGGAAGATCACCTCATGTCTCAGTTCCTCCGTCGCTCTGTATTCCTCCTCACTGATTCTCTTGAAGTAACGTCTTTTCCAGTTGTCGGGAAGCGGTTCAAGCTCCTCTCCCAGATAGATGCCTTTCGTCGCATGCTCTAAGACCCTCGTAGAGATATCCGTCGCCAGCACCCTTGTGTCCCAGCTTTTTTTCTCCAATCCAAAAAAATCTCCTATGACCATCGCGATTGTATATGGTTCCTCGCCTGTGGAAGACGCCGCTGACCAGATTCGCAGATCCCTGCTGTTCCCCGCCTTAGCTCTTGCCCACGGGAGAGCTACCCTGCGCATGAAATCAAAATGAGCGCTTTCGCGCATAAAATAGGTGTGATTCGTCGTCAATACATTGACTAAATCTGTCGCTTCCGCCCCCTTCGGATTCAACTCGACCTTCGCCATATACTCATCGTAATTTGCATACCCATTGCGGAGCAGATAATTCTCAAGTCTGCCATTTACAAGCACTCTCTTCTTACTCAGATCGATGCCGAAATTCTTCTGCATATATGCCACAATACGCCGGAACTCATTGTCAGTCATTCCCTCTGCCTCCCCAGACACAAAGTATTTCCCTCACCTGATTGAAAGGTGATACATATTAATATCATGGTAATTCTTTTGTATTTTTTTGTCAATCAATTCAACGATTTGTTGCGAATTATCTATCAATTCCGCCACTTTCGGGAAATAATTCTGATTGGATAATGCCACAGAATGTGGTGTGTGTTCTCTGAATCTCTGTCCACATTTCCGCTGCTCTTGCTTCGTTCACCTCACTGTCCTCTTTGTCGCGAAGTTCTTCCACGAGATTCGAGGTCGCTTCATACAGTGTATTCAACCCCAGATTGGCTGCCACACCTTTCAATGTATGTGCACTGACATAGGCGCTCTGGTAATCCCGCTCCTTGAGATGCTGCTCAAGCTCTCCGTAATTCGGATTGCTCAAAAATTTGCCGAGAAACTTCTGATAGACGGCCTCATTTCCCATAAAGCGCCGGATGGTCCCCTCGACGTCAGCTCCGTTCTCCTCTAGTACCTTCTTATAATTGTCGCTCATCTTCCTCACTCTCCTGCCTGCTTCGCTCTCTCATGAAAAATTAAACATATCGATTACTTCCACAATATTGAAGAAGTCCTCCTTTGCAAGCTTAAAGCACTCCATAATGTCCGGCGAGAACTGTCCGCATTCCCCTCCTAAAATCATGTCGTAGGCAACGGAATTGCTGTATGCAGTCTTATAGACCCTGTCGCTGACTAGCGCGTCATAGACGTCTGCGACCGAGACAATCTGCGCACTGATTGGAATTTCGTCCCCTGTCAGATGATCCGGATATCCGTTTCCGTCCCATCTCTCATGATGGTAACGGCAAATCTCATAGCAATAATTATAGAATTCATCCGTGTAGGACTTCTTGAACGATTCGAGAATATCGCAGCCGATCGTCGTATGTGTCTTCATAATCTCAAATTCCGCCGGAGTGAGTTTGCCGGGTTTTAGTAAAATCGCATCCGCAATTCCAATCTTACCGATATCGTGCAGTGCGGACGCCCTTGCAATCTGGTCTGCCTGTGAAGTGCTCAGGTTGTATTTCGGAAAATATTTCACGAGATATTTCAGCAGGATCCTTGTGAAATATTTGATTCTGTGGACATGATCCCCCGTCTCCACATTTCTAAACTCAACTACATTGCTCAGCGCATCTATCATAAATTCATTACCGGCGCGTATCTTCTTTTCCTGCTCATAGAGCTTTTTTTCCTGCTCTTTTAAACGCTCTTCCATATTGCGCTTATTCTGGTAAAGCTCAATTATGTTTTTGGCACGTCTCTTGACAATATTTGGTTCAAAAGGCTTGTGCATCACATCGGCAATTCCATACTTGTATGCCTTCTCCTCACTCTGCTGCGGCGTCATGCTCGTAATCAGAATGACCGGTATCTTCTCTAGCAGTTCCTGTTCTTTCATGTAATCTAATACCTTAAAGCCGTCCATGACCGGCATGATGACGTCGAGCAGAATCAGCGCAATGTCCGTATTCTGCTCAATCACCCTGACCGCCTGACCACCGTCGGTCGCTGTCAAAATATCATAATCATCCTCAAACATCATATTGAGTATCGCTCTGTTGATCTCCTCATCGTCGACGATCAAAAGCCGCTGCTTATCCATACCAAATCCTCCTAATCTTATACTGATTCCAGCCAATCCGCAATCTGTCCTGCTCTTTGCTCCCATGTATGCCTTTTCTCCACAATGCCTCTCCCGTCTTGAATCATCCTGTGTCTGACCTGTTCCTGCTGCAAAAGCCCGCGGACAATCCCGGGCAGTTCTTCTATCTTAGAGAGTTCGTAATAGGAAACTCCCTCCCCTTCCTTTAATTCCTCGCAGAGATATCTGCTCTTATCGGTCACGCAGACAGCGCCGTTCAAAATCGAATTGAACACTCTGTCGTGCGCTCCATCCTTAAACCACGGCATCACGTTGAGTGACACCTTCGCATGACGAAGCATCCGAAGGCACGCAAGTGAATCCGTCTGCGGATGAATCACCAGATTCTCGGGATGTGAAACCGGGAGTTTCTCCCAGCCCTTCCCCACGACGTCAACCCGGATCCCCGCGTCCGCCAATTCGGCGACCGCCTTCCCTCGCCAATAATTTCGGATATACAAATCGATAAAAATCATCTTGTTCAGCGCTCCCCGGAGATCCTCGATCGTATTCTCCCCCATCTCGCGCTCACAGTGTTCTAACGCCTTCTCCTCCACGGTGCACTCCGTATGGAGCAGCAGGTCATCAATAATCCCCCGATAAAACGCTGCGTACTCATCATTAATCCAATGAATGTAAGGTTCAAAGAATGGCAGTTCCGTATAGTTTCCCGTCATAATGACATCCATCGTCCGCCCGTCTCCATTCTCCCTCTCCGCCTGTAATTCGGTTCCCGCGAGAGGTAAAAATCCAAGACTTTTATACTCGGGATAAAATTTTTCAAAATACTCCTGATGCCTGCGGTCGATACTGATATGATAATAATTCTCCGGAAGATCCTTTAGCCTGTCATGGTAAAAATAGGGGTGATCCGCCACAATATTAAAACACGGTACCTGAAATTCCTCCCAGAGATAACCTTCCCGTGTTCTGTAGATTCCCTCCTCCCTCTCAAGCCCCTGAAAATTGAAAGTCACAAGCGCCGTCTCTCCCACCTTTAAGAATCTGCGCGCCTTTTTTGCACTCTCCGCCGCATTTTTTAAGTCCAGATAGAACACTGCATATCCCATGCGCTCTAACCCGGCTCCCATCCGGCGTGCAAAAAATTCCAATGTCTCGACACCCCCGACGGTCAATACAATCTTTTTCATAAAAAGTCTCATCCTTTTGCTCGTCATTTTTCCTTATTATAAGACTCCTCTTTTTAAAAAACTATAATTTTTACGAAAAAAGGAAGTGTCCTGCCAATTTTGGCGGACGCCTCCCTTATTATTTTCCATATTTCGTACTATTTACTCATGTCTCAGTGCATCGATCGGATTGAGGTTTGCCGCCTTGTAAGACGGGAATACTCCGAATACAATTCCGATGACCATCGAAAATGCAACTGCTCCCACCGCAGCCGGTATACTGATTGCAACCGGTGTCGAACTGAGATAGGAGATGACCTTCGCCATAATGATTCCGGCGATCACACCAAGGACGCCTCCCATGCTCGTCAGCACCGCAGCCTCCGTCAGAAACTGCCCTAAAATTCTTGATTTTCTGGCTCCGATTGCCTTTTTCAGACCAATCTCCTGTGTCCTCTCCGTCACGGATACGAGCATGATATTCATGACGCCGATTCCGCCGACTAACAGAGAGATTCCGGCAATCCAGACGAGCATCGTATTGGTGGACTGACTCAGCTCCTGTATCTGCTGCGCCTGCTCCATCAAGTCCTGCGCCTTGTACGCGATAGTGTCATCCGTCACACTCAGGTAACTGTTCAAAAGGTCCGCACAGGTTTTTCCCGCGCTCGTCATATCATCTGCACTCGCAACTTTTATGACGACATTCTGCGGCTCGTCATACTGGTAGACAATACACCATGTCGCATCCGGGATGTAGACGGTTCCCGACGTATCCTGCGAGTAGGTGTAATAGTCGTCGATAGAGTTGATGACCGGCTCAAATTCCTTTGCTTTTTTCACAACTCCCACCACGGTATACGGCTCCTGCTGGATCTCAATACATTTTCCAACCGGGTCGGTACCGTTAAACAGTGCACTCGCCGAATCTTCATCTAAGATGGCTACCTTCCGGTAGTTAGCCGCGTCATCACTTGTAAATGCGCGCCCCTCCTTCATAAGGAAACCACAAGTATCGAAATAAGACATATCAACTCCCTTGACATACCCTCCTGAGAGTGATGTGTTGAGATAGTAAACGCCGCTGTAATCCTGTCTGGAAAGGTATCTCGACGCGCCTTCCACCGCATCAATTTCCCGAATCTCTTCCATCACATCATCCGAGATGAGCGGGACACCTGCCGGAACTCCGTTGTATTCCATCTCGTAAGTCCAGTCCCCCTGGTACAGGCAGACGTCGACGGTGTTATTTCCCGCCCCCACAAGGTTCTGCTTAATCCGTTCGTTTGTCCCTTTGATTGTGGACACGATTGCAATAATTGCTCCGATTCCGATAATAATTCCAAGCATTGTCAGGAAAGAGCGCATTTTGTGCGACCAGATTCCCTGAAATGATAATCTGATATTCTCAAACATAGAATTCTCCTCCCATTAATAGTAGTAAGTCTCTTCTGCATCCGTTACGCTAACGCCCTCTACCGCATTCTTTCCGTATGGAAATGCGATTCTGTCCTCTTCGCTCAATCCGCTTTTAATCTCCACCGCATAACCATAAATCTGCTTACCCGTGCTGACGTAGCGCTTTTCCAGCTTATTGTCCTCGTTTGCCACCATGACATAGGATTTTCCATCCTCGGTGCGCACATATGCCTTTTCGATATAGAGCGCGCTGCTTCCTCCTCCGGTCGTGATGGTGAGGTCTAAATATTCACCGTTCCGAAGTCCTGTCGTATCCTCGATATATGCCGTGTACGGGTAATAGGAAACGTTGCTGTTTCCCTCTCCGTAATAGGAATCAGCCGTTGACGGGTAATCGGAGATCTCTGTGATCTTCGCCTCGAACGACATCCCGCTCTCCCATGAATTTGCGCTGACAACCGTTCCGACTTTCACCTGGTCGAGCAAAAGTTCACTGACGGCACCCGTCACATAGAGACCTTCCGAACCTGTCACCACCAGAAATGCGGTTCCGTCGTTGACATACTCCTCCGGATCTCCGACCGTCTTAACGGTTCCGTCCACCGTCGCATAGAGTGTTCCATCCTCCGATGTCTTCTGCAGTGTCTCCAGCTCAAGTTCTGCTTTTCTTCGCTGGATATCTAAGGTCTTTATCTCTGCATTCGCGTCGGCGAGCGCTTCCGCGAGTTCCTCCGCCGAGTAGCCTTCCGGCTCCACCCACTCTTCCATGACTTCCGACTGTGATATCTCTCCCACATCATTTTCCACAATTTCCTCAACCACTTCTTCATGCGTCATGATATAGTAGTTTGCCTCATCCGAAAAGGAGGAGGACGCATACGCTCCGTTGAACATCCACGATGCGATGACTTCCCCTGCCGGTTGATCATCCTTTCTTATTTCAAATACAGCCATAGTTCCATTTGCAATCAGCGTATTCAGGTAGTTTCCAGTGACATAAGCGCTGCTGCTGCACAGGAAACGATACGGCTTGTCACTGCTTCCGTCCGGAGCCTCCGCCTCGTTTGTCGGAGCAGACGAAACTGTCACATAGTTGTATGCGCCTGTCTCTGTCCGCTCCGGCACCTGTGGATTCACCGGTGTCTCCGGCACCTGCGGTTCCACATCGGCCGGCTCCTCCACCGTTGGCGCAGCCGGTCTTGTCTTATCCACCGGCGTTGTATTTTTCAATATCTCAAGATTGTGCTTTGCCAATGCAATCTCGTTTTCAATGTTGCTGATCTCTAATTCCTTCTGTTTTACCTGAAGGTTTACCTCCGCCATGTCGTAAGCAATTAACGGATCTCCGATTGAAACCGTATCCCCCTCTTTCACGAAAATCTCCTGAATCGTGCTGGTATCAGACAGGTAGACCTCCTGCGAGGAATCGTTCGTCACCATGCCGGAACTATAGTTTTCATCGCCCCAATACCCGGTGCTGATGCTTGAAACCGGCATCACCTCCGCCACAAGCTTTTTCCCCTGGTATGCCTTATAACCAAATATTCCGCCTGCTGCACCTCCCACGACGACTACAAGCGCCACGACAACTGCGATTACTTTCTTCTTTTTCATGATGCTGCCTCCTCTCCGTCGCCCTCGTGGATGACACCATCTACAATACGGATGACGCGCTTTGCATGCGCCGCAATTTTCGGATCATGCGTGATCATGACAATTGTCACACCCTCATCATTCAGTTTCTGGAACAGCTCCATCACCTGCGCTCCCGATTTCTGGTCGAGCGCTCCGGTCGGCTCATCTGCTAACAGAATCTTTGGGTTGTTCACCATGGCTCTTGCAATTGCGACGCGCTGCTTCTGCCCACCGGAGAGCTGGGTCGGTTTAAAGTCCACGCGGTCCCCCAATCCCACACGCTCCAATGCCGCATTTGCGCGCACCCTGCGCTCCTTTTTTTTCACGCCTGCATAACTGAGTGGAAGCGCGACATTCTCCGCTGCAGATTCCCTCGGCATCAGATGAAAACTCTGAAATACGAATCCAATGCTCTTTAGGCGCAGGTCTGACAGTTCCTTGTCTTTGAGCGCTTCCACGTTCTCCCCCGCAAGTTCATAGGTGCCGCTCGTCGGCTTATCCAGACAGCCGATAATGTTCATCAGCGTTGTCTTCCCGGAACCGGACGGTCCCATAATCGCCACATACTCGCCTTCCTCCACCTGAAATGACACATCTTTTAACACAGGAACAACCAATTTATCCTGCTGATAATCCTTAAAGATATTCTGCAAATTCAAAATCATTCAGACACCTCCGTATCATCCATGCTTTCAGCGTCTGCATCCATCCCGTCTGTCATCCCTGCATCCGGATACATCTCATCCATCATCTCGGTATCCGAAATCATCTCATCCATCATCCCTGCATCCGGATACATCTCATCCATCATCTCGGTACCGAAATCATCGAGCATCTCATCGCCGCCTGATTCCGTATACAGCGGAGAACTGTAGTCCACTTCCTCCTCGTTCGTCACCGTTGCAACGCCCTCATACAACCCAGACATCGGATAGGTAATCAAGTCTTCCTCCGTCAGGCCGGACACAATTTCATATTCCGCCAGCATCTCATCGTACTCGCCGAGTTCCACAGTGCGCTTCTCAATTTTTCCTTTTCCGTTGTCCGCCCACACATACGGGTCGCCATCATCCATCACAATGTAGGAGCTGTACAGCCAGATTCCCTCTTTTACTTCCTCCTGTCCGTTGTCTAATTCAACGTAGACATGCTGTCCTAAAATCAGCCCGTCGGTGGAATCCAACTGGATATAGAACGGATACCTGCTCGCCTTCTCACCGCTGTCAGAAGACATATATATATTGTTATCCTGAATCTGATTCTCCGTATCAATCTTTGAGATGCTTCCGGTCCAGGTGGTTTCATTGTCCACCCTCGAGCGGATAATCACAGTCTGCCCCTCGGAGATCGACCAGATATTCTGTTCATCAATACTTCCCTTAATCCGGTAATCTCCTGTCTGCATTACCGTCATGAAAGCTTTTTCATTTCCATATTCATCTGTCTGATTCTCATTGATTTCCTTCACGACACCGTCAACCTTGCTTACGACGACAGACTCCTCAATCTGTTTGTTCAGCTTATCGATCTCAAGCTGTTTGCTCTCCATGTCGTATTTTTTCTGCTGAATGTTGTTCTGAATCGTCTGAATCTGTGTCGTATACTCAAATTTATCCGAATCTGCCGCCTTGTCGCGCTCTGCGGAAAGTGAATTGATCTGTCTGTTGTAGTTATCAATCTCATCCTGCATTCCCTCAAGATCGAGTTTTCCCTGCTTGACCTGGGATGAAAGATCGTCGGTATCATAGCTGAGCAGAGTGTCACCCGTCTTCACCTCATCGCCGACCGCCACATTCACTTCCTTAATGGTTCTCGACGAATCAACCTTCACTTCATAGGTCTCCTGCGACTCTACCGTTCCGTTAAAGCGGTTCTGGTTGCCATTGCTATTGTTCATCAGCTCTGCAACCGACTGCACATAAACCTTATCCCCCGATGAACCGCCTCCGCCTGACAGCTTATCTCTCAAAAAAAATCCGCCAATGCCGATTGCCGCTGCTGCGACGACCGCAATTCCAATTATAATTCCTGCTCTCTTCCTGCTCATATATCCCTCCGCATTTATTTTATAGTAATGCACGCCCATCAGCTTTTCATTTTTGCCCGACCAAAACACCGCAAAAAAAAAAGAATGGACTTAACATCCGTTACGTCCATTCTATCATTTTTCATTTCAATTTCCTATTACAGGATTAATAACTATTTCTTAATATTCTCTTAAGGATTATTTCAAAGGATATTTGTCTGTCAGGCTCTTTACGATTGCTTTTGCGCGCTCTGCCGCAGCTTCCCCTTCCTTAATCATGAGGGCGATCGCCTCCGCAATGTGTTCCATGTCCGCCGTATTCATACCGCGGGATGTCACTGCCGCTGTTCCTAAGCGCACACCGCTCGTGACAAACGGAGATTTCGGATCGTTTGGAATCGTGTTCTTGTTGCAGGTAATGTTGACAGAATCTAACAATTTCTCAACCGCTTTTCCGGTCAGGTCGTAATTGGTCAGATCAACGAGCATAAGATGGTTGTCTGTTCCGCCGGATACAATCTTGATGCCGCGGTTCATCAATCCCTTACACAGCGCCTGCGCATTGTCGAGAATTCCCTGCTGATAGACTTTGAATCCCGGGTCTAACGCCTCCTTGAAACAGACTGCTTTTGCGGCGATAACGTTCATCAGAGGCCCTCCCTGTATTCCCGGGAAAATCGCCTTGTTGAAATTGTATTTGTCCGCTGCCTCCTGATTGCACAGAATCATTCCGCCGCGAGGCCCGCGCAGTGTCTTATGAGTAGTTGTAGTTACTACATCTGCATACGGAATCGGGCTTGGATGGAGTCCTGCCGCCACAAGTCCGGCGATATGTGCCATGTCTACCATCAGAACGGCGCCGCACGCATCTGCAATCTCACGAAACTTCTTAAAATCAATGGTTCTCGCATAAGCGGAAGCACCCGCGATAATCATCTTCGGTCTGCACTCCATTGCGATTCTCATCACCTCATCGTAATCGATAAATCCCTCATCATTGACACCGTAAGGAACGATGTTGAAATATGTCCCGGAAAAATTGACCGGTGAACCGTGTGTCAGATGTCCGCCGTGGTCTAAATTCATTCCCATCAGGGTGTCGCCCGGTTTTAGGATTGCGAACTGAACTGCCATGTTTGCCTGCGCACCGGAATGCGGCTGGACATTGACGTAATCACATCCAAACAGTTTCTTTGCGCGCTCTCTCGCTAACTCTTCCACCACATCCACGCAGTCACATCCGCCGTAATATCTTTTTCCCGGATAACCTTCCGCATATTTGTTGGTCATAACGCTTCCCATTGCGGACATTACCGCCGGGCTTACCCAGTTCTCGGAAGCAATTAACTCGATGTGGCTGTTCTGTCTGTCAAACTCGTCTGTGATTGCCTGTGCAACTTCAGCATCCACTGCCTGAATATCTTCTAACGTATACATGTCTATCTCCTTTTCCTCTGCCGGGCACTGCCCTTTTACTAACTATCACTTATTATAAAAAAACTATTTATTAATTTCAATTATAATATTGGATTTCAATTATAACAATTTCTTATCGTATTAATAACCCGGCAGCAATCACCTGCACAAGCAGAATCAGCGGCATTCCAACTACAAAATACCAATGTTTTGTCTTATGGCGGAACAGATACATGCCCGCCCATGTGCCGGCACTCCCTCCGATGAGACTGACCAGAAAAAGAGTCTTCTCCGGTATGCGCCACTTGTGCCGGACTGCCTTTCGCTTGTCTGCCCACATCACATAAAGCCCGACAAGGTTTATCCCGATTAAATATGCCATAATCCATTTTTGCATGAGTATCACTCCCCCCTGATTATATGGTCTAAAAAAGGGGCGCATCTCTTTTTTCAGATACGCCCCTCGCCTCTCTATTAATCTGTCACCTTTATTAGTCTGTCACTTTCTGTTTTCCCAAGTGAAGCTTCATCACATACCAAAGCTGTGTCGCGATGCAGATGGATGAATAAGATCCGCAGAGCAGACCCGCAATCATTGGAAGTGCAAAATCACGGATGTTTGCCACCCCTAATATATAGAGGAGGAATACCATGATAAATGTCGTGATGGAAGTATTGATGCTTCTCGACAAGGTCTGTGTCAAACTCTGGTTCGCCACCTCCGCGAGACTCTCGCGGTTGACTTTCTTGACTTTCTCCAAATTCTCGCGGATACGGTCAAAGATGACAATGGTATCGTTGATTGAGTATCCGATGATGGTCAGCATACATGCGATGAAGGTGTTTCCGACGGAGATGCGGAGCACCGCATACACCATGAGCACTACCAGTACGTCATGCAGCAGAGCGATAAT
Organism: uncultured Roseburia sp.; assembly: GCA_964495195.1. Classification (GTDB taxonomy): domain Bacteria; phylum Bacillota; class Clostridia; order Lachnospirales; family Lachnospiraceae; genus Roseburia. Next base: position 27,415 of record CAZBUW010000013.1, on the reverse strand, counting down.
TGCACTCGTCGCAAAACGGATATCTTTGAAACGGAACCAGATATAGACTAACATACACAAAGATGCGATAATAACTGCCACGATTGCATCGGAGCGCATCTCGCCGCTGATGGTCGAGCTGATACTCTGTGACTCCACCGTGTCCTCAGCAATGCCAAACTGCTCTTCGAGCATGGTGTTCATCGCTTCACGCTCCTCTAAGTTAAGCGTGCGCGTCTTAATCATAATCTGTGTTGTTCCCTCGACTTTGCTCGCCTGAATATCGTTGTCGCCGACAACCTCAGACACATAAGGAACAATGTCAGACTCAATCTCTTCGATGGTGTAATCCTCACCGAAATCAGCCGTGGTGGATGTTCCTCCCATAAAGTCAAGTCCGAAGTTTAACGCGCCTTTTCCGCTGCCGCCGTTGATTCCCATGGTGACAAGTCCGATTCCGATCAGCACAACTGAAATTGCGAAAAAGACTGCTCTTTTTCCGAGGAAATTGATGCTCTTTCTCTCTTTTGCACGCCCGTAGAACTTCTCATCCTTCAAACCGATTCCATGCAGGGAATAAAGAATCCATCTCGTGACGGCAAGCGCTGTGAACATGGAGATAATGATACTAATCATCAGGGTATAGGCAAATCCCTTTACGGTACCTGAGCCTAATGCCATCAATACAAGGGCTGCGATAAAAGTCGTAATATTTCCGTCGAGAATCGCCGACAGCGCCTTCTGGAAACCAATCTTCATGGAGGTGCCGACTGATTTTCCCGTCGCTATCTCCTCCCGGATACGGGCGAAAATAATGACATTCGCATCCACCGCCATACCGATACCGAGGATGATACCCGCGATACCAGGAAGTGTCAGTGTAATCTCAAACCAATAGAGAACACATATAATCAATGCGGTATAGCCGGCAAGTGCAAGGGATGCCGCAATACCCGGAATGCGGTACATCACAATCATAAAGATCATAACTAAGAGCAGACCGATCGCCGCTGCTTTCAAGCTGGTCTCAATCGCCTTGCTCCCGAGCTGTGCTCCAACTACATTTGACTCTAACTCTTTCAATTCGAGTGAGAGCGAACCGATACGAATCTGGGTCGCGAGGTTCTCCGCATCGGAGAACGTCTTCATTCCGGAGATTGTCGCCACACCGCCGGAAATTGCCTCCTGCACCTGCGGATAACTGATGGTCTCTCCGTCGTATACGATTGGAAGATAATTTCCGACATTCTCTGCGGTCACCTCGGCAAAAGTCTCGGCTCCGTCGTCCGTCAATGTAAGCTGTACGACATACTCGCTGTTTCCATAGGTATCTGTTCTGCTGACCGCCTTTGCGTCAGACACCTGATCACCGGTCATAAATACCGTTCCATCCGAAAGCTGGAACTCGAGGGAACCCGGGTTGCCGAGTTCCGAGAGGATTGCATTTGCGTCCGTCACCCCCGGAATCTCTACCGCGATACGGTCATCGCCGACCTGATACACATTTGATTCCGTGCTGTAACTCTCCACACGCTTTTTCAACTTGTAAATGGTATCACTCATATCCTCCGCGCTCGGATTCTCATCCACTACCTGATACGTGATGGACACACCACCGGACAAATCAAGACCAAGCGGAATACTTTTTCCCTCTCCTGCACCCGTGGTGGAAAGAATGGTAGATGCATAATAAGCAAGTCCTGCCAATGCAGCTAAAATTGCAATCAAAATGACTGCTGCCTTACCTTTTTTCATTGTTCTTTTCCTTCCTGTTCTTTTATAATCTTTGATGCGCTCTTGCAAAAGCGCATTCCCCCGCTTCTACATATCTGCTTCTGCGGCTTTTATCATAATTGCGCACTCGATACGTTTCTTCTGAAGCTCACATCCAAGGTCGTATGCGTCCTTGATGTCGCCGTGGAAATTGTAGGAGTTCGCTGCACATCCGCCGCTGCAATAGAATTTTGCAAAACAGTTGCGGCATTTTTCTTTTGCATAGACATTGCAGCACTTGAATTCGTCACGTATGTCTGTCCTCGTCACTCCGTCTTTTACATTTCCCATTAAAAACTTCTCGTTGCCGACAAATTGATGACATGGATAGAGGTCTCCCCACGGTGTCACTGCGAGATATTCCGTTCCCGAGCCACAGCCCGACAGACGTTTCGCCACACACGGTCCGCCCTCTAAATCTATCATAAAATGGAAGAAGTTGAAATCGTCCCCCTCTTTCTTTCTTCTCACCATCTCAGCAGCTAACTTATCGTATTCCTCAAAAAGGATTGGGAGATCCTCCTCCCTCAGCGCGTAATCTTCCTCCGGCTGTGCCACGACAGGCTCCACGGAGATCTGTTTGAATCCAAGGTCTGCCAGATGAAGCACATCCTTTGAAAAATCAAGGTTGTTATGCGTAAAAGTACCTCTCACATAATACTTGTCCTGCTTGCGGCTCTCCGCAAATTTCCGGAACTTCGGCACGATTAAATCGTAGCTTCCCGCCCCCTTCCGGAACGGTCTCATGTGGTCGTGCACTTCTTTTCTTCCGTCGATACTGAGCACGACATTTGCCATCTCTCTGTTGGCAAACTCCATAATCTCATCATTTAAAAGAACTCCATTTGTCGTTAAGGTAAAACGGAAATTCTTGTCGTGAATCTTTTCCTGTTCCCTTCCGTAGGCGACTAAATCCTTGACCACCTGCCAGTTCATCAGCGGCTCACCGCCGAAAAAATCCACCTCGAGATTGCGTCTGCTACCGGAGTTTGCAATCAGAAAGTCAAGGGCAGCTTTTCCTGTCTCATACGACATCAGCGCTCTTCTTCCGTGATATTCGCCCTCCTCCGCAAAACAGTAACGACATGCCAGATTGCAGTCATGCGCGATATGTAAACAAAGCGCTTTCACCACCGTCGGACGCTTCTTAAAGTCCATGATATAATTCTCATAGCCATCCTCCGTGAAAAGCTCCTCGTTCTTCTTTAATTCTTCTACTTCCTCTATTGCCTCTGTGATGTCATTTTTTCCGTATTTTGCAGAGAGTGTATCCACAATCTCCTCTGCCGTGTGAGCCTCGAACAATTCAATGACATCATACGTCACATCATCCACAACGTGAATGGCTCCGCTGTTTACATCCAGAACAATATTATAGCCGTTATTTTTGTACTGATGAACCACTACAATATTTCCTCTCTTTCTTACTTCATTTCATAAACGTACAAATGACCGCACGCTGCGCGAACGGTCGTCTGTATCTAAATTCTATTCACTTTACGAATCAACAGTCCCTGATTAATTGTTGTTCTCGCAAGTCTGGTTGCCTACTGTGCAGGATGTCTTGCATGCAGACTGGCAGGATGTCTGGCACTCACCGCAACCGCCTTTTTTGATTGTATTCTGTAATCTTTTTGTATTTAATGTCTTTACGTGTTTCATAATGAAATCTCCTTATCTTTTTTATTAATAAACCGTTTGGCTTATCCGTCTAATCTATGCCATTATAACACAAGTATTGCTATGTGAAAAGCATTTTTTAACTAGAATTTCTAAGATTTCTAAGAACTTTGAGTTATTTACGAATTATTTATCTCTTGTAATGCAGAAAGAATAATAGTAGTTAGTTTTGTCGCACCACTGTCATTTAAATGATCTGTATCGTTAAAATCATAATCTGAAAATGATGAGTCGTCTGATAAATCCAAAAGATGGATAGTACCATCAACTTCATTAAGAACATCATAAAATACAGCTTTAAATTCCGGCAGTAAACAATTAAGATAATAAGGCGTTGACGGTGTTACAACCAAAACTACGTTTATCTGTTTGCTTTCACAGAAGTTCATAAAATCTTGAAAAAGGGAGCTATTTTCATGAAGGCTGGATTTTCGTTTTATATTTCTATTATGCAGAGCCGCTCTTCTTTTTCCGGCTTCTATTTTCTCGTTTAAATCTAGTTCGTTCCAATTCTTGATTTTATCATCCCATTCTTTTGCCGCATATTTTTCTCGAGGTCTGTCTTGATGGAAATAGCCTTTGACATATTCGTTTTGAGTGTAGATATCCATAACTCTCTGAATATCAAACATGGAACTTTCATACAATAGATTTTGTCTTGGAGGTAATAAGGGGCAATTATGAATATCATTGAACAAGGGTTTATATACTTTGGCTATTCGTTGGATTTCAATGCTATTCTGTGTTTTGGAAAGGTCTGAAAAGAAATAATAGTATCCTACACATAGCACAATATTCTTAATATTTGCATTTGTCTCACATGCTGAATAAATTAATTTTAGTGAGTAGTATAAATCTTGTGAGGGGGATGATAGATTTACAGCATTATGAAGCATGGATGTATCGATTCCGAATACACCATAGGATGAACCGGATATAAGCGTAGATATATTGGATTTTGATGAATGCAAAAGAGCATTCTTAAGATAGTAACAGTCATAGTTATATTGAAATTCCTGTATAATATTACGTGAAATTTTCTCAAAAAAATCTTCGTATACCATTATATTGTAATTTGGAAAGTCAAAATTTATAGTATTGTCAGCATTTGAAATTACAATAATATCGCTTGTACTATCTACATCTTCTATTCTATATAATGGTTGAATGATTATGCTATTTTTAAACCAAGGCCGTACCATATTTGTATTGAAAGCTGAGCATTCTTTTATGTACACAGTCACGGCATATTCTCCTTTGCATGATATTCGTCAGACATTTGTCTACATTATAGTCAATATTTTGAGCATAGTCAATCTTTTAAGTATGATAAAGTGTAGCCGGGTGATAAAAATGATTTCATATGAACCTTTTTACAACACACTTTTAGAGAAAGGAATTACCGTTTATAATTTAATATATAAACAGGGAATGTCTGCAAACACTTTTCAGCGTATGAAAAAAGGAAAAGCTATTACTACAGAAACCTTAGATACTCTTTGCTTTATTCTGGATTGTGAAGTACAAGACATTATTCGTCATGACAAAACACAGTAAAGGAACGGTATTAGAAAAACACATTAAATACCGTTCCTTTATTGTTAATTACCAAAATTTATTATTTTACAAGATTCGTGCTGCTCTTTTTTTCTTAAGTCTTCCCTACTCAGCTCAGCATTCCTCCCGCCATCCCTGAGGCACTGCACAGGATAAAACTCGTCAGCATCTTCGTCACATTGAAGTCAAGCCCTTTTTTGAAAAAGAAGGAGAAGGCGAACAAAATCAGAAAATAACACACTCCCCCTACAAACCCCCACAGATATTTTTTTGTCTTTCTCTTTTTTCCAAGAAAAAATCCGCCGATAAACCCTGATATGATATAGACTCCGACGATTGCCCCGCGGACTATGCCCTCACTCAGCTGAAAACGATGCAGCAAAAAAGCCAGCAATACCAGCAGCAGTCCACTGATGACAAACATGACAAAGAGTGCCATGCCGATGGCTGCTGCCGGGCTGCCGGCTTCATTTCTTTTCTTTAATTTCGTCTGGAATTCCATATCTTATCTCCTTACCTATCGGTCTCTAAGATACTATATTCCAGACACTCTCCATTTATTCTCTGTTTTTACAGCTCACAGTTGTTGACGGTTCTCGGGAACGGGATGACGTCACGGATGTTCGACATTCCGGTCAGATACATCACGCAGCGCTCGAATCCAAGTCCGAAGCCCGCATGTCTCGCAGAACCGTATTTGCGGAGATCTAAATAGAATCCATAGTCCTCCTCGCGCAGGCCAAGCTCATGAATTCTCTCGAGCAGTTTCTCGTAATCGTCCTCCCTCTGGCTTCCTCCAATAATCTCTCCGATTCCAGGCACGAGACAGTCCACCGCTGCAACCGTCTTCCCGTCCTCGTTCAGCTTCATATAGAACGCTTTGATTTCCTTCGGATAATCCGTCACGAAGACAGGACGTTTGTAGACCACCTCTGTCAGGTAACGCTCATGTTCGGTCTGCAAATCGCATCCCCATGACACTTTGTAGTCAAATTTGTCATTGTGTTTCTCTAAAATCTTGATTGCCTCGGTGTAGGTCACGCGGGCAAAATCGTTGCTGACAACATTCTCAAGACGGTCAAGCAGTCCCTTGTCCACAAAGTTGTTAAAGAACGCCATCTCCTCCGGCGCATTTTCAATCACATAGTTGATGACATATTTTAACATACTCTCGGCGAGCATCATGTCGTCATCGAGGTCCGCAAACGCAATCTCCGGCTCAATCATCCAGAACTCCGCCGCGTGTCTCGTCGTGTTCGAATTCTCTGCGCGGAAAGTCGGCCCGAAGGTATAGATGTTCTTAAATGCCATCGCATAAGTCTCACCGTTTAACTGACCGCTCACGGTAAGGTTGGTCGGTTTGTTGAAAAAGTCCTGTGAGAAATCCACTTTTCCGTCCGGGGTCTTTGGCACATTGTTCAAATCCATCGTCGTCACCTGAAACATCTCACCGGCGCCCTCGCAGTCACTTCCCGTGATCAGCGGTGTGTGCACATAGACAAAATCTCTCTCCTGGAAAAATTTGTGAATTGCGTATGCGCAGAGAGAACGCACGCGGAATACCGCCTCGAACGTGTTGGTTCTCGGTCTTAAGTGTGATATGGTTCTCAGATACTCAAACGTGTGTCTCTTTTTCTGCAGCGGATAATCCGGTGAGGAAGGTCCCTCAACTGTCACTTCCTCCGCCTGAATCTCAAACGGCTGCTTTGTATTCGGTGTCAGAACCACTTTTCCTTTTACGATGATGGCCGCGCCGACATTGAGCTTGTCCACCTCCTCAAAGTTCTCAAGCACGTTGGAATACACCACCTGCACCGGCTCAAAAAAAGTTCCGTCATTTACCACGATAAAACCAAAGTTCTTGGAGCTGCGAATGCTTCTGACCCATCCGCCGATTGTGACGGTCGAATCTGCATACTCCTCCTGTCTGCGGAATAAATCTCTTACATTTACCAAATCCATAATCAATCCTCCTTGTTTTTCTCCTATGTTGTCTATTCTGCTGCTTCCGTCGGCTCCTCGGTCGACTCCTCCGCCGGCACGACATTGACGGTCGCCTTTTCCTTCAGCTCATCGAGCGCGAGGTTTGCGACATAAATTCTGCGGAGATATTCCTCCCCCGCAGCGGCATCTCCCATTCCATACATGTCATAGAGCGCCTCCTCATCTTCAAAAGTGGTCCCGTACGCACTGCTGCTGTTGCTGATCAGATTGGAAACATAGGCCGCATATTCTTCCTCATCTAAGGTAAGTCCCTCTTTTTGGGAAATCGCAATCAAAATAAATTCGAGCTCTACATTTTCTTTCATGTAATCGGTCCAGAGTTCAATCGCCTGATCATATGTGTAACCGTATGTCTGGCTCAGATAATCCTCAAGGCTTGTCCCATCCGAACAATTCTGCTGTACAAAATTGTACTCGTATTCCGACACCCTCGCCGCCAGATAATCCTCCGGCACCTCGACCTTTGAATTCTCCCTCAACCAGTCCTGAATTGCCGTGTAGGTATCATTGCTCTTATTATACTCTGCACTGTCCTTCAGATAGGAAAGCACTTCCTCCTCCATCGCAGAGACAGACTCCGCTCCAAAGTTTTTCTCCACGAAAGCATCATCCATCTGATCCTGTGTAATCTCCTTCTCGATTGCATTGACCGTAAAGGTGAAGACAACCTCCTGCCCTGCGAGTTCCTCCGACTGATACTCCTCCGGAAATGTCACCTTGCAGTCCACTACATCCCCGACCGATGCGCCGAGCAGACCGTCTGTAAATCCCTCGATATAGGAGGAGCCTTTTACGGAACAGTTGTTTGACACGTCGATAATCTGGTTCTCGGCACTTCCGCCGTCGAATGCCACACCGTCCTTTTTCCCGACGTAATCAACATCCACAATATCTCCCTCTTCAATCACGGTCTTCGATTCATCCGCCTCATAATACGGTCCATAGTACTCAAACATCTGCGTGATGTAATCGTCCACATCCGAATCTTCCACCTCGTAATCACCGCTTATGGACACCTCTATCTTGCTGTAATCCGGAAGTGTCACATAATCCTCATAGGCAAGGTCAAATTCGCTGCTTCTCGCCCCGGTATATTCGGAGGACGCCGTTTTCTGCCCCTCCGTTTCTTCCGTACCGTCCGACTCCACATTCTCGGTGCCGTCCACTGCGTTTTTCTTTTCGCCGTTGCCGCAGGCTGCCGCTGTCACAGCCATCATCATGCACAATAAAAGTGCCAAACTTCTCTTTTTCATATATAATACCTTTCTATCCCTCTTAATATTTTGCACTCTAACTTTACTAACATACCACAAATCATTACAAAATAAAAGTGTTTCAATAAATTTGTTTGAAACTTGTAACAGTTCAGCCTGCGCCATTCGCAAAGGCAGCTCTGCTCATAGCATATCACACATTCTCATTCATGCGAGCATGATTCGTCTGTGCGATACGCTGTGGCTGAACTGTTGCTTGCATTTTTAAAGAAACAATGCTACAATAAAACACGTATTTCACGTAAAGAGGGAGGATATTATCGTGCAACCTATAGCGATTGTATTTTTAGTAGTCCTTGCCATTCTGATTGTCGCACTCATCGTGCTGGCGATTCTCGGCAAAAAGGCACAAAAAAAGAAAGAAGAACAGGATGCTCAGATTGCAGCTTCCGCACAGAGCATTTCCATGTTGATTATCGATAAGAAGCGGATGCGCATCAAAGATTCCGGTCTTCCACAGGCAATCATCGACCAGACCCCAAAGATGATGAGACGCTCTAAAGTTCCTGTTGTAAAAGCGAAAGTCGGACCGAAGGTCATGTCCTTAATCGCAGACGAGGCCATCTTTGATATGATTCCGGTCAAAAAGGAAGTGAAGGCTTCCGTCAGCGGAATCTACATCACAGGAGTCCGCGGGCTCCGCGGCGCCCTCGAAAAGCCGCAGGGCAAAAAGAGCTTCCGTGCGAGAATGCAGGAGAAAGCAAAGAAAGCAAACGCCCAGCTTGAGGCTGAAAAGAAAGAACTCGAGAAAGAAAAAGCTGCAAAAAAGAAGAAATAAAAAAACTGCCGTTTCACGAACTCTTCTTCGTGAAACGGCAGTTTTTTTATTTTACACATTTATAAAATTCTCTGATTCTTCCTTCAGGTTCTTCGCCACCGTACTGTTCTCTTCCATCTGGTTGTTCACCTCCGAAATCGACTGTACTAAAGAGTCAATGTTGACCGCTGCATCGGTGACGCCTTTTGCACTCTCCTCCACCGCGCTGTTGATTCCCTCGATGGAATCCGTCATCTCGGAGACGCTGTTCATGATTGCGCGGACTTCCTCCGCATACTCCGCCATATTCTCATCGATATGCGTCGCGTCCTCATTGTACTGCTGTCCGCCCTTCACAAAGGAATCATAATCCGGCAGAACCGTCTCATTGATATAATCGATAATCTTTTCCGAGGAACCGACTAAGCCCTTCACCGCCTCGATTACCATCTCGTTGATCGTCTGGATGTTCTTTGCGGTCTCTCGGCTCGAATCCGCAAGCTGGCTGATTTCATCCGCCACAACTGCAAATCCTTTTCCCGCTTCCCCTGCACGCGCCGCCTCGATTGACGCGTTGAGTGCTAACAGGTTGGTCTGGCTTGAAATGTTCAAAATCTCGTCCGTCAACTGTGCCACTTTCTCTACGCTCTTGCTCCGTTCGAGGGCATTCTGCATCTCCTGCGTAATTCCCTCCATAATCTGGCTCGTATGATCCTTGTTCTCTCTCGCACCATTCTCCATCTCCACCGCGCGCCCTTTCATCTCCTGCGCATACTGGGAGATGACTTCCGTCTGTTCCGCCATATTCTTCACTCTCTGCTCCACAGATAAGGTATTGGCGCTGACATTGTTTGTCGTCGCGGAAACTTCTTCCATCGTAGCGGAAAGTTCCTCCATAATTGCCGACACGTCATTTGCACTGTCATTGGAAGAAGCTACATTGGTAACTACGTTGCCGACTACGGTGTCAAGCACATTCGAATTGCTGATAATCTTTGACATAATGTTTTGTAATGTCTGGATGAACTCATTGATTCCCTGCGAGGAAGCTCCAATCTCGTCCGCGCTCTTCACTTCAAGTCTCTTCGTCAGATCGCCGTTTCCATTGTTAATCTCTGTGATGACCTCGTACAGCTGCTCCTTCTGTCTCTTTAACGGTTTTACAACCTTGCAATTTATAATTACAACCGTAATAATAAGCGACAGCACGGATATGATAATCAAAATACCGGATTGTACAAAGCTCTGCTCAAACACTGTGCGCTGGCTTGCCGCAAGTTCTGCGATCGTTGCACTGTTGCTCTCAATCAGAGTCGACAGATTGCCGCCAATGGTATTCTGCCACTCCTGCATATTGACTGTCACCGTCTCAATTGCCGTCTCCGTATCCGTATCAGACAGTGCGAGCAATTCCAATACGGTGCTCTGTGTCTCGTCAATCATTTCAAAGGTATCCTCGAGCAGCGCCATATCCTCCTCTGAAAAATAGTCGCTGTTCGCACGCAGAATCTCCTCCTGAGCTGACACTTCCTCGGAATATGCCGCAAGAGCTGTCATAATATTCCCTTTTAACTCTGTGTCATCACCGGCTGTACAATACATATAAGAAAACTTCATCGTCTTCTCATAATCGATATTGATTGTCTGCAATGCCACGATATTATCGATTCCATCTCCGGTAATTTTTGCGCTCGATCTCTGATTTGAATTCAGCGACATCAGCGTCAGCACCCCCGATAATATACCCGCTGCTCCTAAGATTAAAACCGGGATCATGATTTTCCACAGTATGCTTGCTCCACCTTTTTTCTGTTCCATGTATTTCATCCTCCAAACTTTTGCTATGACATCAGTTATTAATATTATAACATGGGGATTGGAAAACATAGACACTGTTTCCGCCAAAAAGATTCCTTTTACGCTTCATTTTATCGTAAACTGACCATTTCCCCTGGAGATGATGTTCATTTTGATATTGCAGTCCGCAAGAAATTCATAGTTGACCTCGAGCGCGTATTTCACCTCGACGTCAATCCGATCCTCCGTCTCCTTTACTTGCACATCCCTCGCATCAATTCCAATCAGAATACTCCCGAATGGCGTGTGATAGTACGACACATTCTTTCTGTTTTTCTCAAATACCATATGTACGTTTGAAACACCTTTTTTCGTGATATCTAAATATTTCTCATCCAGCTTGATGATATTGCGGGTCTTTCCGTCAAACCCCTCCGCCACTTCTTCATAGACGATATAATGCTTTCCGTTTCTCATATAATAGTCACCGGCCGTTATGACCTCCACCGGCTCGGCCTCCTGCTCCGTCGCAAACTGAAGACCACTGATTTTCACAAGTACCTCTTTTGTCATCTGTTTCCCCTTACCTTTCCGACGCTGGCGCGACTTCCCTTATCTTAACTGTTTTTTCTAGTTTTGTCCACTGAAACTTTCCACCGCCTCCCCGAGCCAGTCCAGCAGAAAAAAACGAATTTCGTAGTTTCCCTCCGAAAAGACTGCGCTGTATTCCTCGGGCGTCAATACCTCCTGCAGTTCCTCCTTTGCCTCATCCTGCGCCACCTCATAGACACTCCCCCGAAAACACATATTCGGATAGAGGACGCACCACCAGTTGTGCCCCTCCCCCTTTCCGATATTCACTTCGAGCGCCTCGTATTCCCCCTCCGGAAACGTGTAGGCGTCGTACGTTTTCTCCGGGAAATAAGTGGTGGTAAGATACGCTTCCACCCCGTAGGTATATCCCTCCTCCCAAATCAAATCCTGCGCACAGCTTATGATTTCAGGGAGTTTTTTCTCTGTAATCTCCCTGCTCTCCTCGAGCGTTCCGCTCCCCTGAAGCGCCTCCCCCATCAGTGCCCCGACTGCATCCCGCACTTTCAGCTTCAATTCCTGATCCACCTCTTCGTCACTGTTGGCACGGATGTGAAAGCGCAGAATCTTCTGTGCAATCTCCGGCTGAAGGCTCTCCGCCTTCACTCTATGGTATTTCGCTGCCGCCATGGAAAGAATCCCCATACAGCATATTCCTGTCAAAATCAAAACTCTCTGATATCTCTTCATAAATAGTCACTCCTTTTCCGGTGTCTAGTTATGACTCTTCCCGTTTTTTCAAAAGATATACAAAAACTTGCAGCTGCCGCAGTCCCAGGTTTGCAGCAGCCACAAGTTTTTAATGCACCAGCTTCAGCTCCACATCGACTTCGAGTGCAAGCTCCTCCTCGAAGGCCGCCGGATGCTCCTTGTAATAGGAATACCACTCCCTCCGGTATCCCCCGATCCGCTTATAGCTGTTCGAAATATCCACATTCCGCTCCATCATGTCATCCGCAACCTTCTGATAATACTCCTCGATTGCCTGCTCGTAGAGCTTTTTTTTCTGTTCTCCCCAATTCTCTTTCTCGTAGATTGTCTCCCCCTCGCAGGAGACTTCGAGCGCAAGATACCGCTCCCCGTCCTCCTCGACAAACTGCTCGTTCACCAGAAAAGAGGAGATGCGGATACTGTTTCCGTTTTCCAGCACAAAGGTCTCTTTCTCCAGATTCCCCTGAAAAAGCGCTGAGAGCATTGCCGCCGGTATCTCCGCCGTGCCGGCGGCCTCCCCCCTTTTCCAGACATAGTATTTCTCGATGAACGGCATGTCATCCTGCGCGGCAAGATATGGGAGAAACAGCGTCTCCAGATGATTTTCCCTCTCCTGGTAGAGCTTTCCGAGCGTCGGAAACGCCCCCTCCTTCATGGAGGCATTCCCCTCGAGCAGTTTCTCGAGATAATCTCCCACCGATTCTTCCTCCCCGATTGACTCCTGCAGACTTAATATCTCCCCCGGTTTCTCCGCCACCATGATATAGGTGTTTCTCGGAATTTTCGGATTTGCCGCAAGAACCCCCAACAAATCCTCCATCTGTTCCTCCTCCTCAATCAGTTCCTCACTCAGAATCATGACCTTGAGATGATTGTAATCAATCTCTTTATTCTTTGCTTCCTCCTGATTCAGCCAGAGGCTTTCAATATCCTCCCTCTTCTCAATCGCCACGGCAAGCGGAAAACTGCGGTCCTCCAGCTCAACCGTATTGCACCCCGAGAGAATTCCCGCCGCCCCCGCTGCCAGAAACAGAGCCAGCGTCTTTGTCCTCCCCTTCGGCAGGAACCCGGCAAGAAGCGGAATCAGCACCGCGACAGGCGTTGCAACTGTCCAGAGAATCCGGCTCATCCCCTCCCTCCACGCTTCGCTCTGATAGCACAGGACGGCCAGAAGAAAAATTAAAACTATAACAATAGTCAAATAAACGCCCTCCTTTCCCCTGCGCACCACATCTTTTGCCGTCTTCACTCCGTAGAAGACCAGTCCGTTCAAAAGCGCATACAGGGTAAAAAACCAGATTCCAAACATCAGCGCATCCGTCCGCTTCAAAAAGCCGCCCGTAATCTGCACGATGCTCATCAGCGTGACCGCCGGGTACTCCATCCCCGCCAGAGCGCTGCTCCCGAAAACCCCGAGCAGAATCAGATAGACAAAAAAGATCAGTCCTCCGGCGAGGATGAGCGCCCTCCTCGCATTGCATATCACATCCTTTTCCCGCGCCGCATAGGAAAAAAAGAATACCACCAGAAAGATAAGGCTCTCCGCCAAAAAGACCACAAGGCTCCCCCGGCAGAAATTCCCAAAGGAGGTCACCGCGACAGGCGTCCACAGATTGACGTCCACCTCCCTCCCTGCGCCAAGCAGCATCACGAGCAGCGGAATCAGAACAATCCAGAACAAAATCTCATAGATTCTCGCGCGCCCCTCGATTCCGATGCGCACCCCGTACCCCGCCAGAAGGAGCAAAAGCGCCAGCACCAGATAGAACGATCCGTCCTCTAAGAGCTGCGACAGCACTAAATCCGCAAAAACATAGGCAGCTACGGCTGCAAACAGCAAAAAGTAGAACACATAGAACACTAAAATCACCTTTTCCAAAACCACGCCGCCCCTCTCCTTAAGAAACGTCCGGAAATCCACCTTCATCCGCTTCACTGCGACCCACAAAAGTCCGAGGTAACAAAGTGCAAGAATTGTCCCCGCTATGATACAAAAGATTCCGTCCGTCCCCGCCGTCTTCGCTAACACCGGCGGCAGCAGAAGTGTTCCAAGCCCGATCAGGTCATAGCTCAACAGGCGAAAAATCTGTCTCCCCGATATTTTATTATTTTCTGAAAACATCTGACTCTCCTTTTTTGAACACCAGTTTTGTTCGCTCCTGTCTTCTCGCATAAATCGGGCGCTTTCTGATTCTTCGCAGCGGATACCTCCACAAAAAATCGCGCTCGTCCTCATATCCGTTTAAGTCCGCCCCGACAAACGGCATCAGATACGGGATTCCAAAGCTCTTTAAGTTCGCAAGATGGATGAGAACCCCCATAAATCCAATCAGCAGCCCGAAATATCCAAGCCACGCGCCAAGCACGATAAACCCAAACTTTAAAATGCGAAACGCCGTGGCAAACTCTTCGTTTGGAATGGCGAAGGAGCAGAGCGCCGTGAAAGAGACGATAATGACCACAATCGGGCTCACGAGGTTCGCCTCCACCGCCGCCTGACCGATGATCAATCCACCTACAATTCCAATTGTATTTCCCATCACGCCGGGCAGACGCACCCCCGCCTCGCGCAGCAGTTCAAAAGACAGCTCCATAATCAAAATCTCCACCACCGCAGGAAACGGCACGCCAGCCCTCGCCTCCGCAAAAGACAAAAGCAGCGTCGTCGGGAGAATCTGCGTATGAAAATTGACAAGCGCTAAATAAATTCCCGGCAAAGTCATTGCAAAAAAGGATGCAAAATACCGGAGGATTCTCCCAAAGGTCGCAATCTCCCAGCGATTGTAATAATCATCGCTCGTCTTGACAAAGGAATTGTAGTCGGTCGGCAGAATCAGCGCGACCGGCGAGTTGTCCGACATCACGACCACCCTCCCCTCAAGGATTGCCATCGCGGCCCGGTCCGGGCGCTGCGTCGTCTGAAACTGCGGAAACGGCGAATACCATTTTTCTTCCGTCAGCTGTTCAATGACGCCGCTGTCGAGCACTCCGTCGATTTCAAAGGATTCTAAGCGCCTTTCGACCTCCTCCGGGAGCTTTGGATAGACGACCCCCTCTAAATACATCAGGTAGACATTCGTCTTTGAGCGCACCCCCGCGCTGCACTCTTTCACTTTTACATAAGGCGAGCGGATTCTCTTGCGAATCAGGGCAGCATTCTGTTTCACGGCGTCTGAAAAGCCCTCGTTTGAGCCGCGGATAACCTTCTCTGCATCCGTCTCTCCCACGCCCATTCTGGGATACCCCTCATCCGGAATCTTGACCGCCTTATCGCAGCCGTCGAGAAAGAGAATGACCTCCCCCGTAAAAAGTCCGTTCACCGCGTCCTCAATCGTCTCAAAAAAGGAGGCGTCCACAATCCCTAACGCGTTTTCCTCGAGCAGGGCATAAATCTCCTCCCTGTCCTTATCCATCAGATTTTTTAATGTTCTTCCCAACTCGGAGAAACCGCTTCCCACAGTCACCTCAATATAGAGCAGATAACCTGCGACATCGTGGTTTATGCCGAGTTGTATCTCTTTTTTCTTAATATCCATACAATCGTGGAGATAGACTTCAAGCTGTGCTATATTCTCCTTCAGATTCCGGCTGATTTTTGTGTTCTCTTCCATATAAAAATACTCCTGATTTCTGTCTCAAAAAAACTGCATTACACACAAAAAGGAATGAGCATCTACTCATTCCTCTTCCTTTATTGCTAGTGTATTCACTTTTTACAAATTTATACAGCCAAACCCTTACGCATCCTGTTCCCGGATAATTTCTTTCACGGCGGAGACCTGATTTGCCACATGCACCTGCATCGCTTTTGTCACCTTTTTCTTATCGCGCTCCACCAGTCCCTCTAAGATTTTTTCATGCTCCTGCATCAGCACCGGGTAGATTGATTCATCCTTCAGATACTCCACCCTGTACCGGTAGATCTGTTCGCGCAGATTGTTCAATATCGTCACAAGCTTTGGATTGCCGGTTGCCTCATAGATAATATCGTGAAAATGAACATCCACCTCCGCGATGCGCTTCACATCCTCCGTCTTTGACACCTGTTGGAATTCAATCATCGTCTCATGCAGTTTTGCAATCTCCTCCTCCGTGATCTTTTCACAGGCAATGTTGGCGGCAAGCTCATCTAACGCCTCCCGGATCTGAAGGACATCCTCCATATCCTTCTCCGTCATCTTCGCGACCTCCGCGCCTTTTCTCGGCACAGTGACAGCAAGCCCTTCCTGCTCTAACATTCTGATTGCCTCGCGGATCGGCGTTCTGCTGACGCCGAGCTTTGCCGCAAGCTGCAGCTCCATCAGGCGCTCACCCGGCTTTAACTCCCCCCGCAAAATCGCTTCCCGCAGAGTGTGAAACACGACATCGCGCAGCGGCAGACAGGCGTCCATACTCAACTTCAAATCATCTGTCATTCTCTTCCTCCATCTAACTTCGTTTTTAGTTCGTAACAGTTCAGCCCGCGCCATTTGCTTCTCAGCTAACTTTGCTCATAATCCGGCGCTCCGCTCATAGCCTCATTCCGTGTGTTCATTCATGCAAGCATGATTCACACACTGCATGGGCTATGGCTGAACTGTTACTTAAATTCTTACATTATTATAAATGCTTGTCAGGTATACCTGCTTTGCCAGATTGGATTTCTTCATCGCCTCACAGGCCCTTTTCGCCTGTTTTTCCGTCTCGAACAATCCAAAAACCGTCGGCCCTGAGCCGCTCATCATGGCATTTAAGGCACCGTTCTCCAACATATTTTCCTTGATGCTGCGAATCACCGGATAATTTGGAATCGTGACGGTCTCAAGCACATTTCCCATATCCGCAGCAATCTTTTTCAAATCCTGCGCTTTGATATCCGCTAACAGCCCGTCGATATCCGGATGGCTCGTAGTCTCATCGAGGCACAGATTTTCGTATACGAATTTTGTCGATACGCTGATTGGTGGTTTTGCAATCAGGACGGGACACTTCACCATCGGAGGAAGCGCCGTCAGTTCCTCGCCGATTCCCTCCGCTAAAGCTGTCCCGCGAAGAATGCAGTACGGGACATCCGCGCCGATTTTGACGCCGCGCTCCATCAGCTGCTTCCTCGACAGACCAAGCTTAAAAATGCGGTTCATCCCGTAGAGGACTGCCGCCGCATCCGTGCTGCCGCCCGCCATGCCCGCCGCGACCGGTATATGCTTGTGCAGTTTTACATGAACGCCCTGCTCCATCGAAAATTCATCCTGCAATAATTTTGCTGCCCTATATACCAGATTATTCTCGTTCGTCGGTAAAAATGAAAGATTTGTCTCCATTGTGATTCCCGCCTCACGCTTTTTGCTGATTTCCAGTCTATCGTACAAATGAATGGTCTGCATGACCATCCTCACCTCATGATACCCGTCTTCCCTGCGCCTGACTACATCCAATCCCAGATTAATCTTCGCAAGTGCCTTCAATGCTATTTCATCCATCTTGTTTTTCTCCTGTATTTTGTATACATAGTAGATTTTATACATTTTTACCAAAAAAGTCAATGGCTCTAATCTTCCATTCTAAAACAGCCGATAAGAATAGTAACAAATGAATCTGCAAGGATGCATTGTGCCTTACCGGGCACGAACATTTTACACACAAGGAGGTTTTTAATATGGATGTAAATGGAATCAACAAAGCTGCTTCTTACACAGCACCTACCACAACAACTACGAGTACTACTTCAAATACAGCGGAGAACACCAACAAAGCAAAGGAAGAGAACACAGCCGGCGTCATCTACGAAAAGAGTTCTGATAAGGCCGTAGCCAAAAAGGACAACTCTGCAATCGTTGCAAAATTGAAAGCTGATCTCGACGCCCGCACCAAACAGTTACAGTCCCTCGTAGAAAAAATGATGAGCAAACAGGGACAGACCATCGGCAAGGCGGATGATATGTGGAAGTTCTTAGCCAGCGGTAACTTCACTGTCACTGCAGAGGAGAAAGCCCAGGCTCAGGCAGACATCGCCGAAGACGGTTACTGGGGCGTGGAACAGACCTCCGACCGCATCGTTGATTTTGCCAAGGCATTGTCCGGCGGGGATACCCAATATGCTGACAAACTGATTGCTGCATTCAAGAAGGGGTACGAACAGGCTACCGGCGCATGGGGCAAAAATCTCCCTGACATCTCTAAGAGAACCTACGACGCTGTAATCGAGAAGATGAACGACTGGAAGAACGGAACCGAGAAACAAAAAGAAGTGATTTCGGATACAACTGGAGTTGAATAGGAATTTCCTATCTCTAAAAAACGCACCGTCTTAAGTGATGTGCCCTCTGTCTGCTGACAGGGGCATATCATAAAACGGTGCGTTTTCTATTTTATTTCAACAGCTTCTCGATACTTGCGAGCTTCACACAGCACACAAACACCTTTGTCGCCATCTCTAAATCCTCCATCGACGGATAGGACGGAGCAATGCGGATGATGGAATCCTTCGGGTCCTTTCCGTATGGGAACGGAGCTCCCGCCGGGGTCATGACAACTCCGGCTTTCTTTGCCCTTGCGACAATCTCTTTCGCACAGCCGTCTAACGCTTCAAAGCAGATAAAGTATCCGCCCTTTGGGCTGATCCAGGAGCCAATCTCAAGTCCTGCCAGTTCTTTTTCAAAAGTATCTAAAATCATCTCAAATTTTGGACGGAGGGAATCCGCATGTTTTTTCATGTGTTCCGTGATTCCGTAGATATCTTTAAAGAAACGGACATGACGCAGCTGGTTTACCTTGTCATAGCCGATGGTCTGAACTTTGAGCTGCTTTCTGATATCCTCCAAGTTATTTGCGGAAGCTGCAATCGCTGCCACACCGGAGCCCGGGAAGCTAATCTTGCTCGTGGAACAGAATTTGTAGACCATATCGGGATTGCCCGCTCTCTTGCACTCTTTTAAAATCTCAATCAGGTGATCCTGATTGATGTCATATAGATGGTGGACACAGTACGCGTTGTCCCAGTAAATGCGGAAGTCTTTTGCAGCCGGTTTCAGTCTCGCAAAACGGCGGACCGTCTCATCGGAATAGGTGATTCCCTGAGGATTCGAATACTTCGGCACGCACCAGATTCCCTTGATTGCCTCGTCGGAACTTACGAGCGCTTCCACCATATCCATATCCGGGCCTGTCGGAAGCATCGGAACGTTGATCATCTCAATTCCAAAATGTTCCGTGATGGCAAAATGTCTGTCGTACCCCGGAACAGGACATAAGAATTTTACCTTGTCCAGCTTGCACCAAGGAGTGTTGCCCATCACACCGTGTGTCATGGAGCGGGAAATCGTGTCGTACATGATGTTTAAGCTCGAGTTTCCATAGATGATGATGTTGTCCGGATTGCACTCAATCATGTCGCCAAGCAGTACCTTTGCCTCCTGAATGCCGTCTAAAACGCCGTAGTTACGACAATCAGTTCCATCCTCACAGGTTAAGTCCTCACCGCTCGTCAGAACATCCATCATCCCCATTGAGAAATCTAACTGCTCCTGAGACGGCTTTCCTCTCGACATATCGAGTTTTAATCCACTCTGCTGGAACCTTTTATATTCCGCCTCCAAACTCTTTTTTTCCTTCAGTAATTCCTCTTTCGACATTTCCTTGTATGCCTGCATGTTACTTCCTCCTCTTTCTTATAGCATTCCATCCATCGAAGTATCCGGTGCCTCATCACCGGATGCCTCTTTTTTTATCTTGGCAAAGTACTGCCGGATCTCTTTCTCGTAACCGTTTTCCGTCGGTTCATAGAAAACCTCATCGGTCAGACCATCCGGGAGATACTGTTGTCTCACATAGTGATTCGGATAAGCGTGCGCATATTTATAGCCGATGCCATGCCCTAATTTTCCTGCAGATTTGTAATGTGAATCCTGCAGATGCACCGGAATCGGAGCCGTCTTCGTATGCTCCACGACCTCCATCGCCCGGTCGATTGCGCAGATTGCGGAATTGCTCTTCGGCGCCGACGCCACATAAGTGACTGCCTGCGCTAAGACGATTCTCGCTTCCGGCATCCCGAGCCGCTCCACCGCCTGTGCGGCGGAAGTTGCAACTACAAGTGCCATTGGGTCTGCATTGCTGACGTCCTCCGCCGCACAGATCATGATACGCCGCGCAATAAAGCGGATATCCTCACCCGCATAGAGCATCCTCGCGAGATAATAGACTGCCGCGTCCGGATCGGAACCCCGCATGCTCTTGATAAAGGCGGATATCGTATCGTAATGGTTATCCCCCGACTTGTCATACCGGACTACCCTTCTCTGGATACACTCGCTCGCCACCTCTAACGTTATGTGGATGATTCCGTCCGCACCGCGCTCCGTTGTCAAAATGCCGAGCTCAATCGCCGTGAGCGCCGCCCTCGCGTCACCGTTTGCCACATCCGCTAAAAATTCGAGCGCATCCTCATCCATCTGCGCATGATAGGCTCCCATCCCCTTCTTCTCGTCCGTCACTGCACGGAGCAGCAGCGTCTTGATATCCTCCTTCGAGAGGCTCTTCAACTCAAAAATAATCGAGCGGGACAACAGCGCGCCATTCACCTCAAAGTACGGATTCTCCGTCGTCGCTCCAATAAGGATTACCGTTCCATCCTCCACAAACGGAAGCAGGTAATCCTGCTGCCCCTTGTTAAAACGGTGGATTTCATCGATGAAAAGAATCGTCTTCTTTCCATACATCCCCTGATTATTCTTCGCCTTCGCGATGACTTCCTCCATGTCCTTCTTTCCCGCGGAAGTCGCATTAATCTGCATAAAATCTGCACTTGTGGTGTGCGCAATCACCTTCGCAAGCGTGGTTTTCCCGGTTCCCGGAGGTCCGTATAAAATAATGGAACTCAGCTTATCTGCCTTGATGGCACGGTACAGCAGTTTATCTTTTCCGATGATATGCTGCTGTCCGACAACCTCCTCTAACGTAGTCGGGCGAAGCCTCGATGCGAGCGGAGACTCCTTCTCCTGATTCTGCTCCCTCATATATTCAAATAAATCCATACAATTTACCGCCTTTTCTCTCTCCTGCGTACAGACACCCGCTCTTTTGTCTTTCTCTCGCGTACATTTGTCTGTTTTGAATTTTTTACTTAAAAAAAATTCATTTTTTCTTCTAAAATGAAATTTTTTCTTATTATTTATATATTTTTTGACGGATTTGTTTTGTAAAAATTCATTTCACTAATTACCATACATGATATGCCCCCTTTTTTCAAGGGCTGTCATCCAAATTCGCCACATTAGCTAAAGTATATCCAATTGTGCCGCAAAATTCAACCATTTTGCCAAAAAACACTACTCCAGCACCAGCTCATCCACCGTCACAAATTCATACCCCTCACCCTCCAGCTCATCAATAATCTTAAATGCCGCTTTTACCGAGGAATCTGACGCGTCGTGAAGCAGTATGATATCATTCTCCTGCACCTTCGACGTAACCCGCTTTGCAATCACGTCCGAGTTGTTTGTCTTCCAGTCTAAGGGATCGATATCCCAGAGCACCTCTATCATTGTCGTCTCGTAATCAAGATTGCATTTCCAGCACCCGAACGGAGGACGGATATACTCCGGATATTTTCCGGTGATTTCATAGATTGCCGTATTCGTCTTATCCACCTGCTCAATCGCCGCCTCATCACAGAGGCTGCTCAGATTTACATGTTCGTAGGAATGCGTCCCAATCAGATGTCCGTCCGCTGCAATCTTTTCCACCACCTCGGGATAGCTTTCCACCTGCTTCCCCAACAGAAAAAACGTGGCTTTTACACCACGTTCCTTTAGTCCTTCTAAGAGTTCTTCCGTATAGTCTGGCGCCGGACCGTCATCGAAGGTGAGCGCAATCTTCCGCGGCAGCGCCTCCCCGTCCGCTCCTTCCGCTAAACCTCCGCCCTGCCCTGCCGGAAGGTTCGCTTCCGCAATCACACGCCATGCAGCACAGGAGATTCCCGCGACCCCCGTCCCGGTGAGGACGAAGGTCGCGATCAGCAGAAGCATTTTCCTCTTACATTTTTTCTCTTGAAATCTATGGATTCGAATCATGCGAAAAGATTCCTCTTGTCTTATCAATCTCTTCATTATATGAGAGAAGACAGCGGGATATCTCTAAATTTTTAACAATCCGCCTTTTTTCAGCATTTACTTTTTCTTATTCTGCCGCTTTAAAATCCGAATAATCTTCACTTCATAATAGACTGCAACTATCACGATCGCCACGACCACGATTACACTGTAGCCCGGATCAATCCGGCTGCCGAGAACATCGCAGACACTTGTGAACAGCAGACAGAGCGTAAAAATCAGCTTGATGGTGCGGAGCATCACGATTGTATAACGCTTCACATCCCCTACACAGCGCTCCCTCGGAATCGCATTCACGCGCTCCGGAAAAAACTGCAGTCCCATCAGGAGAGCATACACAAGCAGCATAATCAGGGCATTGACCGCAATGTTCAACACCGGGATTCCGTACAGAATTCCATAGTAAATCTGAAATCCCAAATAAGAGAGGAGACCCACGATTCCCACTGCCTCCAACAATAAATCAACGATTGTCATCTCTTCCTTTTTCATCCCATCACCTCTTTTTCGCTCACAATACTTCTCTGATGCTGCTTCCCCAGATTTCCACAAGCCGCTCTAAACGAAACGATGCGTTCGCCGGACTCGTGGAGGGAAGTTTTATGACAGGCGGCTGCCCCTCCCGCCTGCAATATTTTAAAAAAAGCTGATACGCCTTGTCGCCGTTCGCAAAAATCGCCGCGATATCCGCCTCCCTTAGAATCAGTTCCATCTCATTCGGTACGACATTCCGGATTGAGCTGTCGGAGGATCCCACTATGTCGCACTCCGCAATAACGTCCCAGAGGGCAATCCGGTTCTCCGTGAGAAATTGCTTCTTCTCCTCAATCGTAACCGGAACCTCCGCCTGAAAGCACGCTGCCGCGACCTTCCAGAAACGATTCTGCGGATGACCATAGTAAAATTGCTGTTCCCGCGATTTTACAGACGGGAATGACCCTAAAATCAGCACCTTGGAATTCCGATCAAAAACAGGTGCAAATGTGTGCGTTACATGTGTATAATCCATCTCTGTCTCTCCCAACCATCAAACTTCTCTCCGGGAAGTTTACTTGTATCCAACAGATTCCTGTGTACCGAATCTGTTACGTTATGTATATTAGGATACTACATTTTTGGGGAATAGAAAAGACTTTTCTCACGCTTCAATCTGTCGAATCAGGTTGACCATCTCAATGGCTCCGACCGCACATTCATATCCTTTGTTGCCCGCTTTCGAACCGGCGCGCTCGATTGCCTGCTCGATATTATCCGTCGTAAGAATTCCGAACATAACCGGGATATCGCTGTTTAACGATACACTCGCCACACCTTTTGAAACCTCACTGCATACATAGTCATAATGGCTGGTTGCCCCGCGGATTACTGCTCCGAGACAGATGACGGCATCATATTTTTTACTCTTTGCCATCTTTGAGGCGATGAGCGGAATCTCGAAGGCTCCCGGTACCCATGCCACATCAACATTCTCCTCCGGCACGTTGTGTCGCTTTAATCCATCCTCCGCACCCGCTAACAGTTTCCCCGTGATAAATTCGTTAAATCTCGCCACGACAATTCCCACCCTGATATTTTCTGCTACTACATTTCCTTCAAATATACTCATTTTTGATTCAATCCTTTCCTTATTATATTTGTGTTGTATACAAGTACCATTCACTTTCAGCCAAATGGCGCAGGATGCTAATTCTCCCCAAATGACAGGAGATGTCCCATGCGCTTTTGCTTCGTCTGCAGATAAAAGAGATCAAATTTGGTCGCATCCATCTGAATCGGCACCCGCTCCACAATCTCCATGCCAAAATCCGAGAGCTGGTAGACCTTATCCGGATTGTTCGTCAGAAGACGCATGCTCCTGACACCTAAATCCCTTAAAATCTGGGCGCCGATATAATACTCGCGCAGATCCCCGGCAAACCCGAGTGCAAGATTGGCGTCTAACGTATCCATCCCCTGATCCTGCAATTCGTAGGCGCGCAGTTTGTTGAGCAGACCGATTCCCCTCCCTTCCTGCCGCATATAGAGAAGAATCCCCCTCCCCTCTTTCTCAATCTGCTGCATGGCGGCGGCAAATTGCTGCCCGCAGTCACAGCGCAAAGAACCAAACGCATCGCCGGTCAGGCACTCGGAATGCACACGGCACAGAAGGTTCTCACCGTCACCGATATCCCCTTTTACCAATGCGACATGGTGCTCCCCGTTTAAAAGATTGCGGTATCCGTACGCCTGAAAAGTTCCGTATTTTGTCGGCATCTTCGTGACGGTCACCTGTTCCACCAGTCTCTCGTGCTTCTTGCGGTATTCCTGAAGCGCCGCAATGGTGATGAATGTCAGACCATGTTTCTCCGCCAGCTCCCACAACTGCGGCGTGCGCATCATGGTTCCGTCCTCCTTCATAATCTCACAGCAGAGACCGCACTCTTTAAGCCCCGCTAAACGCATGAGATCCACCGTCGCCTCCGTGTGACCGTTGCGCTCTAGGACTCCGTTCTTTTTCGCCTGAAGCGGAAACATGTGCCCCGGTCTTCTGAAATCCTCCGGTCTCACCCCTTCCTCTACACACATACGGGCTGTGAGCCCGCGCTCCGCCGCAGATATGCCCGTGGTGGTATCCTTATAGTCCACCGACACCGTAAAAGCCGTCTCGTGGTTGTCGGAATTGTCCGCCACCATCTGCGGAAACATCAGTTTCCTGCAAATGTCGCCGCTCATCGGCATACAGATAAGCCCCCTTCCGTGCGTCGCCATAAAGTTGACATTCTCCGTTGTGGCATACTCCGCCGCGCAGATAAAATCCCCCTCATTCTCCCTGTCCTCATCATCTGTCACCAGAATAATTTTTCCACTCCGCAGGTCCTCTATCGCCTGCTCCACTGTATCAAATTCTCTCATGTAAGCCTCCCCTCTTTAAATCGTAACAGTTCAGCCTGCGCCATTCATGCAAGCATGATTCACACACCGCATAGGCTATGGCTGAACTGTTACTTAAAATCCGTTTTTTGTCAAAAATTCTCTTGTCAGACCGCCCGTTTCTCTCCGGGCGGTCTTCCCTTTTTCCACGCATAACCGCTCCACATATTTTCCGATACAGTCGTTCTCTAGGTTGACCGTATCTCCCACATCGCGCTGTGCGAGCGTCGTATGCTCCGCCGTATGTGGAATCACCGACACACAAAATGCGTCGCTGCCCACCCTTGCGACGGTGAGGCTGATTCCGTCGACGGCGATGGAACCTTTTTCGATGATATAGCGCATGATTTCAGGTTTTGTCCGGATGGTGTACCAGATGGCGTTGTCATCTTTTTCGATTGCTTTCACCACACCGGTTCCATCGATGTGCCCGGAGACAATATGTCCCCCGAACCTGCCTCCAAGCTGCATTGCGCGCTCTAAGTTGACGGCACTCCCCGCCCTCACGCCTCCGATGGAGGAGCGGGAGATGGTCTCATGCATAACATCGACCGAGAAACCTCCCGCATCATATCCCGTCACCGTCAGACAGATGCCGTTGACCGCAATGCTGTCCCCTAAGTGTATGTCCGCAAGAATTTCTTTGGCATCGACAGTCAGCGCGCAGGAAGCTGCTCCTCTTTGCAGCTCTCTCACACGGCCGACCTCCTCTATGATTCCCGTAAACATGGTACCACCTCACTCTCTATCAAAAAGTCTTCTCCTACCTGCTCTACCTTTGTATTTTTCAATGCGAAAGCGTCCGGCGGAAGCGCCACGCCACCCCCGCCGACCGGACCCTTTGCATCCTGGCTGCCAAAAATCTTCGGGGCGATATAGGTCTGTACTTTTTGCACCAGCCCCGCCTTTAACATCGACCAGTTGAGTTCCGCTCCCCCCTCTAAGAGGATGCTGTCGATTCCCTGCGCTCCCAGCTTTTGCATGAGCTCCTGCAGATTGATTCCCTCCATGGTTCTGCCGACTTCTAAAATCTCGCAGCCTGCCGCAAGATAGGCGTCCCGACGTTTTGCATCCGCACAGCAGGTGGCGATAATCGTCCTCTGGGATGCCGCCGTCGTGACCACGCAGGCGTTCTCCGGCATCCTCAGGTTCGTATCGCAGATGATGCGGATCGGATTTTTTCCGCCCTCCATTCTGCAATTCAAATGCGGGTCATCCGCGAGCACGGTTCCGACTCCCACCATGATTCCCATGTTTCCGTGTCTCTCCGACTGGACGCGCTGCCTTGCCGCCTCCCCGGTAATCCACTTAGACGCGCCTGTGTGCGTCGCTATTTTTCCGTCCATCGTCATCGCATACTTCATCGTGACATACGGCATCTTATTGCGGATGTAGGAAAAAAATTTCGGGTTGAGCGCATCGCACTCCTCCTTTAAAAATCCGGTGACCACCTCAATGCCATGTTCCCGCAAAATCCGGATTCCCTTTCCCGCCACCAGAGGATTCGGGTCATCCGAACCAGTCACCACCTTTTTTACCCCCTGCCCGATCAGCACCTCCGTACAGGGCGGTGTCTTTCCGGTGTGACAGCAGGGTTCAAGCGTAACATATACCGTCGCCCCCTTCGGGCTCTCCCTGCACGAAGCCAATGCGTTCCGTTCTGCGTGCAGACCGCCATATCGCTCGTGATACCCCTCACCGATAATTCTGCCGTCTTTTACAATAACCGCACCTACCAGGGGATTCGGATTCGTCCATCCGTACCCCTTCCGCGCCAGTTCTATGGCGCGCCTCATGTACTCTTCTTTCAACTGCAGCCTCTCCTTCCTGTTCTCGGGCAAAGAGCTGAGATGCGCTTTGCGAATCTCGCTCTGATTTACGCAAATAGCAAGAAACACATCTGTGCGCAAAAAAAGCCCTGGTCTCCCAGGGCTTTTTCATATATCACAATATTACCATTTCGATAAAAAGGCTCTGAAATGCAATTACATTCCAGAGCCTTATATACTGCGTCACTACTCTTCTTTCATCCAGACTATACTGTCGGCTTCGGAGTTACACCGAATCATGCCTTGCGGCTCGTGGGCTATACCACCGGTAGGGAATCACACCCTGCCCTGAAGATTTTATTTTGTTTGTTTTTTAGTATAACACTCATTTCCTTCCTGTCAAGGTCATTCTACTGTGAAATTGGTCACAGAAAATGGATGTTTAACCCTTCACACTCCCAAGAGCCACGCCCTGCACGATATGTTTCGAGAGGATTAAGTACACGACGATGACCGGGAAGATGG
>CAZBUW010000012.1:0-44375 GCA_964495195.1 uncultured Roseburia sp. | reverse complement strand
CTGTGAGCCACAAGATCAAAACATTAACTGATAGGCCTTCGTGAAACAACCCTACTGAACTGTTCGAAAAACTTGACTTCTCACAGGAATCGTTTTATAATAAGTTCGATTATGCATAAGAGTTTGCACATTTTTAGAAGAAATGATTTCTGTGAGACAGAAAGTCAGTTGGGAGGAACCCATGATTAAGAGTATGACCGGATTTGGTCGTCAGGAAGTGACAGATGGCAGCCGTAAATTTACCGTAGAGATTAAATCTGTCAACCATCGCTATCTCGATGTAAATATCAAGATGCCGAAAAAGCTGAGTTTTTTTGAGAGTTCCATCCGAAATCTGTTAAAAGAGTACATGGAGAGGGGAAAAGTCGACCTCTTCATTTCTTATGAGGATTATTCGGAGGAGACCTACTCCTTAAAATACAACGAGGAGATTGCTGCACAGTATCTTGAACATCTGAATGCAATGGCGGAGAAATTTGGTCTGCAAAACGATGTGAGTGTGGAGACATTATCGCGCTATCCGGAAGTTTTTACAATGGAGGAAGTGGCGGTCGATGAGAAGGAGTTGTGGGCTCTGTTAGAACGTGCAGTCCGCGGTGCCTGCGAGCAGTTCGTCGCATCCCGCATCAAAGAAGGGGAGCATCTGCAAAAAGATTTATGTGAAAAATTAGACGGAATGCTCACCCATGTAGATTTTATCGAGGAGCGTTCTCCAATTATACTGAGTGAATACAAAGAGCGTCTCGAGGCGAAAGTACAGGAGCTTCTCGGCGACAGACAGATTGATGAGAGCCGGATTGCCACGGAGGTGACCATCTTTGCCGACAAGATTTGCGTGGACGAGGAGACAGTCCGGTTAAAAAGCCATATCAGAAGTACAAAAGATGCCCTTGAGGCGGGCGGAAGTGTCGGGCGCAAGTTGGATTTTATCGCACAGGAGATGAACCGCGAGGCGAATACGATTCTCTCTAAGACAAATGACTTAGAGATTTCCGATGTGGGAATCAGCTTAAAGACAGATATTGAGAAGGTAAGGGAACAGATTCAGAATATTGAATAATTCTCCATGGTTAACGGAATGGCAAAATTGATGAATATTGGGTTTGGAAATGTCGTCAATACAGATAAGATAATTTCCATAGTGACCGCGGATTCCGCTCCGGCGAAACGGGTCATTCAAAAAGCAAAAGAACAGGAGATTCTGATTGATGCAACGCAGGGGCGGCGCACGAAGAGCGTAATTTTCATGGAGAACGCCTCGGTTGTCCTCTCGGCTTTGCAGCCAGAGACGTTAGCGGTGCGCTTCAACCAGAATCCGATGGAGACAGAGGTAGGAAATGATACAGAATAAATCTGGAATTCTGATTGTTTTTTCAGGATTCTCCGGTTCCGGTAAGGGAACCATCATGAAAGAACTGATGAGAAAATATTCAGACCGGTATGCACTTTCCATATCGGCAACCACGAGAGCGCCGCGTCCGGGCGAGACGGATGGAGTAGAATATTTTTTCCGGACCAGAGAAGAATTCGAGGCAATGATTCAACGGGGAGAACTGATTGAATATGCCCAGTATGTAGAAAACTATTATGGTACGCCGAAGGCGTATGTCGATGAACAGTTAGCCGCAGGCAAGGATGTCATCTTAGAGATTGAGATTCAGGGAGCTTTAAAAGTCAAGGAGAAGTTCCCGGACACCCTGCTTATGTTTGTAGTTCCGCCGAGCGCTGCAATTTTAAAAGAGCGTCTCATCGGCAGAGGAACGGAGACGAGAGAAGTCATCGAATCCCGTCTTTCCCGCGCCGTGGAGGAAGCGGAAGGAATTGAAAAATATGATTATTTAGTGGTCAATGATGTGCTCGAGGAGTGTGTGGAGAAAGTCGATTCCATCATCCGGAACGAGCACACCAAAGTGTCACGAAATATAGATGCAATCAATAATATGCGAAGTGAGCTTCAAGGCTTTTCGAAAGGAGAATAAATATGATACATCCATCTTATGTAGAATTGATGAAAGTAGTGAACAATGATGTGGAAATCGGCGAGGAACCGGTGGTAAACAGCCGCTATTCCATCGTGATTGCAACCGCAAAGCGCGCGAGACAGATTATTGCCGGGGATGAACCTATGACGGGCAATGCTCCGTGTGACAAGCCATTATCCACGGCTGTTCAGGAGTTGTATGAGGGAAAAGTTAAGATTATTCCAGACGAGGAATCGGAAGATTAATCCTTGGGAGGATTGGAGTGTACTTTTCGTGAAAAAGCGGGATGACGGAAACGGATGCGTTTTGTCATCCCTTTTGTGACTAGAATGGAGATTTTGAATGAAATTATTATTTATATCACTCGGTTGCGATAAGAACCGTGTCGATGCCGAATTTATGCTCGGCATGCTTTTAGCAGACGGAATGGAGCTGACGGATGACGAATATGAGGCGGATGTCATCATTATCAACAGCTGCTGCTTCATTAACGATGCCAAGGAGGAGAGCATCAATACCATCTTAGAGATGGCGCGGCACAAGACGGACGGCAGATTAAAAGCCCTGATTGTGACAGGATGTCTCTCCCAGCGCTATCAGGATGAGATTAAGACAGAGATTCCGGAGGTTGATGCCATCTTAGGAACCAATTCTTACGAGGATATCGTGAATGCAGTCCACCGGGCGTTAGACGGAACATTTTATGAGAATTTTAGGACGCTCGAGGGGCTTCCGACCATCCACACCAGGCGCAGCATTACAACGGGAGGTCACTTTGCATACTTAAAGATTGCAGAGGGGTGCAACAAACACTGCACCTACTGTATCATTCCTTCCATCCGTGGAAATTACCGCAGTGTGCCAATGGAGGAACTGATTGCACAGGCAAAGGATTTAGTGGCAGGCGGTGTCAAAGAGCTCATCTTAGTGGCGCAGGAGACGACCCTCTACGGAATTGACCTCTACGGCGAGAAATCGCTCCACAGACTGTTAGATGAATTGAACAAGATTAACGGTCTGTTCTGGATTCGCATCATGTACTGCTATCCGGAGGAAATCTACGAGGAACTGTTAGATGCCATAGTTCGCAACAAGAAGGTCTGCCACTACCTCGACATGCCGATTCAGCACTCTGAGGATGCCCTGCTAAAAAGGATGGGACGGCGCACGAACCACGACGATCTCGTCTCCATCATCCGCCATGTGAGAGAGCGCATTCCGGATATCACGCTGCGCACAACATTAATCTGCGGTTTTCCGGGGGAGACAGAGGAGCAGCACGAGAATCTGATGCGTTTTATCAATGAGATGGAATTCGACCGACTCGGTGCTTTCGCTTACTCCCCGGAGGAGGGAACCCCTGCTGCGGAATTTGAAGATCAGGTGGACGAGGAGAAAAAACTCGACTGGCAGGCGGAAGTGATGGAACTTCAGGAGGAGATTATCTTCGACAAAAACGAGGAGATGAAGGGGCGCGAACTCTATGCCTTTATCGAGGGAAAAGTCGCAGATGAGAATGCCTATATTGGAAGAACTTACCGGGATGCGCCGGATGTGGACGGATATATTTTTATCAATACCAGCGAGGAACTGATGACCGGCGATATCGTAAAGGTGAGAGTAATCGGTGCCTATGAATATGATCTCATCGGAGAGATTTGTGAAAGAGAGGAATAAAAGAATATGAATTTACCAAACAAACTTACTGTTTTCCGTGTGATTTTAATTCTGCCGTTTGTCCTGCTGCTTTTAGGAGGATGCGGCAACTGGGGATGGTTTAACGCCGCATTCGGCGGAATCATGGAGTATGTCGACTACATTGCAGTTGCAATTTTTATCGTGGCTAGTCTGACAGACTTATTGGACGGAAAGATTGCAAGAAAATACAACCTTGTCACCAACTTTGGAAAGTTTATGGATCCATTGGCGGACAAACTTCTTGTCTCCTCCGCTATGATCTGCCTTGTTGAGATGGGAAGACTCCCGGCGTGGATTGTCATTGTCATCATCTCGAGAGAGTTCATCATCAGCGGATTCCGCCTGATTGCCTCCGACAATGGAATCGTCATCGCGGCGAGCTACTGGGGAAAGTTTAAGACCACCTTCCAGATGCTGATGGTGATTGTGCTGATTTTAAATATCGAGAATCGCTTTTTTCAGGTACTCGGCGTCATTCTCACCTATGTGGCACTGATTCTGACCATTGTTTCCCTGGTGGATTATATCGCAAAGAACAAGGATGTCTTAAAGGAGCAGAAGTAGGAAGCTATGAGTCTGGAAGTCTCTGTTTACAAATTGTTAAAAAAATATCAATATACATTGACGACAGCGGAGTCCTGCACCGGGGGAATGATTGCCTCCTCGTTAGTCAGTGTGCCTGGCATCTCCGAATATTTTCAGGAGGGGTATGTCACCTATTCCGATGACGCCAAAGTTAAAATGATCGGCGTCAACCGCAGGGTCATCGAGCAGTTTGGCGTGGTGAGCTGTGAGACTGCGGCGGAGATGGCACGCTGTGCTGCAGGGACGGCAGGGACAAACGCTGCCGTCTCCACCACCGGTGTCGCGGGCCCGGATGGCGGCGATGCATCTTGCCCGGTCGGAACCGTGTGTATCGGCTGCTTTTTAAATGGTGAGGTTGTGACAGAGCGGCATATTTTTGCAGGAGACCGGAATCAGGTGCGCGGCGCAGCGGCACAGCGCGCCTTAGAGCTTTTGACAGAACAGATTGGAAAGGAAAAAAATCTATGAGAATTATCGCAGGAACGGCGAGAAGTCTTCCTTTAAAAACAATTGACGGGCCGGATACGAGGCCGACGACCGACCGTATCAAAGAGACCTTATTCAACATGCTGCAGCGCGACATTCCAGGCTGTTACTTTTTGGATTTGTTCGCGGGGAGCGGACAGATTGGTTTAGAAGCCTTAAGCCGCGGTGCGAGCTATGCCGTGTTCGTAGAGAACGGCAAGAAAGCTGCCGCCTGTATTGAGGACAATATCCGTTTTACAAAATTTGACAAGGTCAGCCGTCTGATTCCGTCGGACGTGATGGCGGCGATGCGCTCCCTCGAGGGGAGATATCAATTTGACCTCATTTTTATGGACCCGCCGTACAACCGGGAACTTGAGCGTGACGTCCTGCATTACCTGTCCGGTTCCTCCCTGCCAAAAGAGGGTGCGACCATCATTGTGGAAGCCTCGCTTGAGACGGATTTTTCCTATGCAGAGGAACTTGGTTACGAACTGCTAAAATGCAAGAAATACAAGACAAATATGCATGTGTTTTTACAGAGAAAGGCTGAATAGAGCAAAAGAAAGGGACAATCAATATGAAAAAGGCAATCTATCCGGGAAGTTTTGATCCGATGACGTTCGGCCACCTCGATATCATCGAACGCTCCGCGAAAATTGTGGATGAACTCGTGATCGGTGTTTTGAATAACAGTGCAAAAAATTCATTGTTTTCTTTGGAAGAACGTGTTAGTATGATAAAAGAGATGACAAATTACATTCCTAATGTAACGGTGGCGTCTTTTGATGGTCTGTTAGTCGATTATATGAAAGAGATTGATGCAACGATCATTGTAAGGGGACTGAGAGCTGTGACAGATTTTGAGTACGAGCTGCAGATTGCCCAGTCCAACAACATTCAGAATCCGCAGATTGAGACCATCTTTCTCACTACGAACCTGAACTATTCCTATTTGAGTTCGACGATTGTGAAAGAGTTTGCCTCCTACGGCGGAGATATTTCCAAGTTCGTACCGGCACAGTTGATTGATAGAATTTATGCAAAATACAATATTACAAAATAAGGAGTGTTTTTCATGAGCAGTAGAATCGAACAGATTATTGAGGAGATTGAAGAATACATCGACGGATGCAAGCATCAGACTTTGTCACCTTCGAATATTATCGTGAACAAAGAGCAGATTGAGGAACTGCTGCAGGAACTCCGCACCAAGACACCGGAGGAAATCAAGCGTTATCAGAAGATTATCAGCAATAAGGAAGCCATTCTTGCCGACGCACAGGCGAAGGCGGATTCCATCATCGCGCAGGCACAGATTGAGACCAATGAGTTAGTCAGTGAGCATCAGATTATGCAGCAGGCCTATGCGCAGGCAAATGAGGTTGTCATGATTGCCTCCAACCAGGCACAGGACATTATCAATCAGGCAATCAGCGAATCAAATGACATCAAGCTGAGAGCTGTTTCTTATACGGACGATCTGTTGAAGAATTTAGAGGAAGTGTTATCACACTCCATCGATACGGCGAGCGCACGCTATGACAGTCTGATTAACTCCCTTCAGGGATTTTTAGATGTCGTGTCCGCAAACCGCGCCGAGATGCATCCGCAGGAGGAACAATCAGAACAGAAGGCAGCCGAGAAAGCGCAGCCTGTAAAGGATGAGACAACACAGCAGGGGGCTGTACCGGACGCTGCCGGAAAGGAAGCGGCACAGACAGAGCTCAACGCAGATCTTCTCGAGCCGAAACAGTAAATTTTTACTCGAAACTTTACGAAAACAGCATGCAGTACAGCAGGGCGCCGGACGTGGTTGCTGTGGTGAGGATGAGTTTAATGCCCAGATATTTTCCTCTGGAAAACGGGCAGTCCTTAATCATGGAAAATGTCTGTGCGAGTCCGCTGATTCCGCCGAAGGCAGTGAGCCCTAAAGCAGCCGTATATTGATAGGACGAAAGTCCGGTGAGCGCGCCAAGCGCTGCAATGCCGTTGGTGAGTTCTAATATGCCGATAAACAGCGGCTTTACGACCGCAGAAAGCGGCAGTGCCGCGAGCATGGCGGCGGCAATCGAAAAGAGCATAATGTACCCGCCAAGTTTTGTCAAGGTTTCAAATCCGTTCATAATGCCGGTATCTATGATTTTAAAGTTCAACTGAAATCTGGATGCCGGCATTTTCTGGGAAATTTCCCAAGTTTTTATCCGCTTTTGCAGTGATTTTCTGCGGAGCAGAAGATTTCCAAGCAGGATGGGCGGCAGATACACGAGCAGATAGCCGGGAAGCAGGCGCGCCGGCATTTTTAATTGCTGACCGATGACAAAACTGCCGACAAAGACGGGGCTGATATTGTTGCAGAGCACGGCGAGCAGTTCCGCCTCCTCACAGCAGAGCAATCCGTTCTGATAGAGGAGGGCGCAGTTTTTGCTCCCCATCGGAAAACCGAACAGGAATCCGGAAAAGAAGACAAACGCCCCTGTTTCGCTGGTCGGAAGAATCCATTTTGTAACGCGGTACAAGTATTTTGTGAGGTACAAAATCGCACCGGAATCAATGAGAATACCGGATAAAATGGCAAACGGCAGCAACGTCGGCAGCACTTTTTGATACCAGAGAACAAGCCCGTCAGATGCCGCATTGACAGCATCCGCCGGGCATATTAAAATATAACATACAATGGTCATAAGGGATAAAATCATC
Organism: uncultured Roseburia sp.; assembly: GCA_964495195.1. GTDB lineage: Bacteria > Bacillota > Clostridia > Lachnospirales > Lachnospiraceae > Roseburia. Next base: position 36,945 of record CAZBUW010000012.1, on the reverse strand, counting down.
AATTTTTTCTTCATGTTACACCTTATGAGATTCAGGAGGTCACTATGAGTAAATTAGAAAATTTAAAACCGGAAAAAGTATTTCACTTTTTTGAAGAAATCTGTGCCATCCCGCACGGATCACGCAATACAAAAGCAATCAGCGATTATCTTGCAAATTTCGCCAAAGAACACGGATTGGAATATTATCAGGATGATGCGAATAATATTGTCATGATTCAGAAGGCATCGGAAGGGTACAAACAGGCGGAACCTGTCATTATTCAGGGACATATGGACATGGTCTGCGAGAAGGAGAGCGGTGTCGGGATTGATTTCGAGAAGGACGGCTTAGACCTCTATGTGGACGGCGACTTTTTAAAGGCGCGCGGAACAACATTAGGCGGGGATGACGGTATTGCGGTTGCATATGCGCTCGCCATTTTAGATTCCCCGGAGATCAAACATCCACGTTTAGAGGTCGTCATCACCGTGGATGAGGAAATCGGTATGTTAGGTGCCGAGGTCATTGATCTCTCCATGTTAAAAGGGCATAAGATGTTGAACATCGACTCCGATGTGGAGGGCCATTTTTTGACGAGCTGCGCAGGCGGTATGACGGCGGAGGCGGTGATTCCTATCTCATATCAGAAGCAGTCAGGGCTCGCTTACGAGCTGACCCTGACCGGACTGTTCGGCGGTCACTCGGGAAGTGAGATTGACAAGGAGCGCGCCAATGCGATTGTCGTATCCGGCCGCATCTTAAAATATTTAGCGGGCAGTGTGACAATCGGCGTCGCTTCCCTGCAGGGCGGTTTGAAAGATAATGCCATCCCTCGTGAGGCGGTGGCAAAAGTGCTGATTCCTAAGGAGGAAAAAGCTGCATTTGAGGACGCCTTAAAGAAGATTACAGCGATTCTTCAGAAGGAGTATGCCGCCTCCGACGCAGGACTTGTTGTCAAAAAGAAGGAACTTGGCATGTGTGAGGCGGAGATTTTAGATTATGCCTCCCTCTCTAAAGTATTATTCTATCTGCGCAATATGCCAAACGGCATCCAGAATATGAGCGTTGTTATGCCGGGATTGGTTGAGACCTCCTTAAATGCAGGGATTATGGTGTTAGACAGCGAGGTTCTTCATGTGACGCACTCCATCCGTAGCAGCGTTTCCACGAGAAAAGAGGATGTCTGTGATAAATTGACCTATTTAGTTGAATTTTTAGGAGGGGAGCTTGAGGTGAGCGGAGATTACCCTGCGTGGGAATATCAGGCAGATTCTAATGTCCGTGAGCTCATCAGCGAAGTCTACCGCGACCTGTACGGTGAGGAACCGGTCTTTGAAGCGATTCATGCCGGTCTCGAATGCGGAATTCTCTCCGGAAAAATCGAGAATCTGGATTGTGTCTCCTTCGGGCCGAACAACTTCGATATCCATACCCCTCAGGAGAGACTTTCCATCTCCTCCACAGAGCGCGTCTGGAACCTGATTGTAGCCTTCTTAGAAAGAGCAAAATAAATGATAAAACTTCATCCGTTCAGTCGAATTGTGCTGTTCATCTCGGTCGTCTGCTGCAATGTTTTTGCGTTAGACAATATCGAACAGCTCCTTACCATGAGAAATTCCTTCTCCTATGAGACGGCTTTTGCCAATTTGCGCAACCAGGAGGTCTCATCAGAGGAAGTTAATCAAATTATGCAATCGGTTGACAATCAAAAAGACGACTTCTGTGAATTATTGACCATGTATTACTCGGAGGATAACAATTTTGATTTTCTGCTGAACACGGAGGAGGAACCGGAAGTGACTGAGCAGGCAAGGAAACAGCTATCCTTTGCCCGCAGATTTCACTCCGATGATTTTGAGAAAATAGCTCAGGCGACAAAAGCCGCCTGGACGGATGCGGTCTGTTTTCCGGTAGGAAGCGTGAACAGCCTGCCGGAGGCAAAAGTCACGTTTGCAAACAGTTGGATGCAGAGCCGAAGCTACGGCGGGGACCGTTTTCACGAGGGAACCGATATTATGGCGTCCGTCAACGAGAGAGGCATCTATCCGGTTTTAAGCATGTCGGATGGCACGGTGGAGAAAATCGGTTGGCTTCCTTTGGGAGGCTACCGCATCGGAATACGCTCCCCTTCCGGCGGCTATTTTTACTATGCGCATCTGGCGGAATACGCGAGGGATTATACGGTGGGAGAGCAAGTCTCGGCCGGCGAATGCATCGGCTTTATGGGGGATACCGGATACAGTGAGGTGGAGGGTACCACAGGCAATTTTGACGTGCATCTGCACCTTGGAATCTATGTCACAATCGACAGGACGGAGTACAGTGTGAACTCTTATCCGGTCTTAGAGTATCTTGCGGCGGATTCGGAAGTTGTGGAGCACTGATATCATGAGGAATAAGAATTATGGCAATGCGGCTTGATAAATTTTTGACAGAGATGGAAGTAGGAACCCGCTCTGAGGTAAAAAAACTGATCAAAGCAAAAAAGATTTTGGTGAACGGCGAATCTGCCTGGAAGCCGGAACAAAAAATAGAGGAACTGACGGATGAAATCTCCTGCGGTGGAAATGTTATCCGTTATCAAAAACATGTTTACTATCTGTTGCACAAGCCGGCTGGATGCGTCACCGCAACGGAGGACAACATACATAAGACCGTCATGGACTATATGGAGGGCGCTGCCGGGAAAAATCTTTTTCCGGTCGGCCGCTTAGACCTCGATACGGAGGGACTGCTTCTGATTACAAATGACGGTGCACTTGCACACGAGCTTCTAAGTCCCGCAAAGCATGTGCCAAAGACATACTTTGCGAGGTTGGACGGGCCGGTTACGAGTGGGGATGCCGCACGCTTTGCCGAGGGGTTAGACATCGGGGAAGATGCGCCAACGAAACCTGCAAAATTAGAGATTCTTACCGCGTCAGAGCAGTCCGAGGTGCTCGTCACCATTACCGAAGGCAAATTTCACCAGGTAAAACGCATGTTTCACGCGGTCGGCAGGGAAGTCATCTATTTAAAACGCATCTCCATGGGGGCGCTCACCCTGCCGGATGATTTAAAAAAGGGCGCTTTCCGCCCACTGACGGAGCAGGAAGAAAAAGCACTGAAAGAAACGAACGGAGGAAGTTATGTTAAACAATAAAAAAGCTGTCATTTTTGATCTGGACGGAACACTCGTAGATTCCATGTGGATGTGGCGTGATATCGATATTGAATTTCTCGGGAAGAAGGGAATTCCTTTCCCTGAGGATCTTCAGCAGAAGATTGAAGGGATGAGTTTTACGGAGACCGCACAGTATTTTAAAGAAAATTTTCCGTTAGAGGAGTCGGTTGACGAATTAAAGAGCATCTGGAATGAGATGGCGCGCGATAAATATCTGCACTCTGTTCCCCTAAAACCGGGTGCAAAAGAGTTCTTAAATTATCTCTTAGAAAACGACATCCGAATGGCAATCGCCTCCTCGAACTCCGAGGAGCTGATTGGAGCAGTTGGAAGCGTCTATGACTTTGACCGTTATTTTTCGAGCATTGTCACCTCGTGTTCGGTCAACCGCGGCAAGCCGTTCCCGGATGTCTATTTAGAAGCAGCCAGACAGATTGGCGTCGCACCGGAGGATTGTCTGGTGTTTGAAGATATCGTCAACGGTATCGAGGCCGGAAAAAACGCCGGCATGGAGGTTTGTGCCGTCTACGATGAATACTCTGCTGATCAGGACGATAGGAAGCGGGCACTTGCAGATTACTATATCAACGATTACAGAGAGATTCTTTCCCGAAAGGTATCATAGAAAGGAATATGGTCGAAACAATGAACAATGGATTTTTACCGGTATGCAGAGAAGATATGGAGCGCGAGGGGATTGAGCAGTTAGACTTCGTCTATGTCTGCGGGGACGCTTACGTCGACCACCCGTCTTTTGGACATGCCATCATCACAAGACTGCTTCAGGCACACGGCTACACGGTCGGCATTATCGCCCAGCCGGATTGGAGGGACAAGGCCTCCATCTCCGTCCTCGGAGAGCCGAGACTTGGCTTTCTGGTGTCCGCCGGAAATATGGATTCGATGGTCAATCACTATTCCGTCTCGAAAAAGCGCCGTGCGACAGATGCGTTTACACCGGGCGGCATCATGGGAAAACGACCGGATTACGCGACGATTGTCTACTGTAATCTGATTCGTCAGACCTACAAACATAATCCGATTATCATCGGCGGGATTGAGGCGAGTCTGCGCCGCCTCGCACACTACGATTATTGGTCAAACAAGTTAAAACGCTCCATCCTGCTTGATTCCGGTGCAGACTTGATCTCCTACGGAATGGGCGAACACAGCATCATAGAGATTGCGGACGCTCTAGCGAGCGGCATCGCCATAAGCGACATCACCTTCATCGACGGTACGGTCTACAAGACCCGGAAGAGAGAAGATATCTACGATGCCATTGAACTTCCGCATTTTGAGCAGATTGTGGCAGATAAATCGGAGTTTGCAAAGAGTTTTTACACTCAGTACTGCAACACGGACCCGTTTGTGGCGAAGCGTCTGTTCGAGACCTACGACGGAAAGATGTTTGTCGTACAGAACCCTCCGTCAAAACCGCTTAGCCAGAGCGAGATGGATCAGGTGTACGCGCTTCCGTACATGAGAACCTACCACCCGATGTACGAGGAGGCGGGCGGTGTCCCTGCCATATCCGAGGTGAAATTCAGTCTCGTGAGCAACAGAGGGTGCTACGGGGGATGCAGTTTCTGTGCCCTCACCTTCCACCAGGGGAGAATCATTCAGACGCGAAGTCATGAATCCATCCTCGCAGAGGCGAATCAGATGGTGTGGGATCCTGATTTTAAAGGATACATTCACGATGTCGGCGGCCCGACTGCAAATTTCCGCGCACCGGCGTGTGACAAGCAGTTGACAAAAGGGGTCTGTCCGAACAAGCAGTGCCTTTTCCCGAAGCCCTGCAAGAATTTAAAGGTCGACCACACGGATTATTTAAAGCTTCTGCGCAAACTGAGGGAGCTGCCAAACGTCAAAAAGGTGTTCATCCGCTCCGGTATCCGCTTCGACTATCTGATGTACGACAAGGACCGCACCTTCCTGCGCGAACTCTGCGAACACCATGTCAGCGGACAGCTGAAGGTTGCGCCGGAACACATTTCCAACGCGGTCTTAGAAAAACTCGGAAAACCGAGCGTGGAAGTGTACAACAGCTTTGTCAAAGCATATAAAGATATGAACCGGCAGCTCAACAAAGAACAGTATCTCGTGCCTTATCTGATGTCGTCCCACCCGGGCTCGACTTTAAAGGAGGCGATTGAGCTGGCGGAGTACCTGCGCGACTTAGGGTATATGCCGGAGCAGGTGCAGGATTTCTATCCGACACCGTCCACGATATCCACCTGCATGTACTACACGGGATTAGATCCGCGCAACATGCAGCCGGTCTATGTCGCCACCAACCCGCATGAGAAGGCGATGCAGCGCGCCCTGATCCAGTACCGCAACCCAAAGAATTACGATTTAGTCTATGAGGCGCTGACGAAAGCCGGCAGGGAGGATTTGATCGGCTACGATAAGAAATGCCTGATCCGCCCGAGGCGCAACGCGAAGGGCGGTGCGCCGCATTATGGCAAAAAGAACGCAGAGGCGCCAGGACATGCCAAGAAGAAAAAGACGATTCGAAACGTCCACAAAAAAGCGGGGAAGAAATAGATGAGAGAGTTTGTAATCAGGGACAACGAAGCGGGACAGCGCTTTGACAAATATTTAAAAAAATTGCTCCAAAAGGCGCCGGGGAGCTTCGTCTATAAGATGCTGCGCAAGAAAAATATCGTTTTAAACGGCAAAAAATCAGACGGTTCCGAGAAGTTAGCAGCCGGAGACTCTGTCAAATTATTCTTATCCGACGAGACGTTTCAAAAGTTTTCGGAGAACGATAATCAACTACAAAGAGAGTTTGAATCACTGCGGTCGCTTCCGGCGGAAGAACTCGCGATTGTCTATGAAGATGAGGACATCCTTGTTCTCAACAAACCGTCCGGGATGCTCTCCCAGAAAGCCAATCCCGCAGACATCTCCGCTAACGAACTGATATTGGCATATCTGATTCAAAACGGCAGCTTAAGCGGAGAGGACTTCCGGACATTCCGCCCCTCCATCTGCAACCGGCTCGACCGCAACACCTCAGGACTGCTTGTATTCGGCAAGACGTTAAAGGGGCTGCAGGAGATGGCGGAATGCTTAAAGGACCGCTCCGTCCAAAAATATTACCGGTGTATTGTAAAAGGCGTCATCAAGGAACCGACCTATGTCAGCGGCTACTTAAGGAAGGATGAGGCGACAAACCGGGTGGTCATCTCCAAAGAGTGCACTGCCGGTGCGAAGCCGATTGAGACAGAATACCGTCCGCTTGAGAGCTGGGATGACTTCACAGAACTTGAAGTTCACCTGATCACCGGGCGCTCCCACCAGATACGGGCACATTTAGCCTCGCTTGGGCACCCGATCTTAGGAGACCCGAAATACGGCGACAGAGCGCTGAATGATAGGTTGAAAACGCACTGTCACATCAGCTCACAGCTTTTACATGCCTGCCGGATGGAATTTTTAGACGGCAGAGTCATCTGTGCCGAACCGGGCGATGACTTTGCGAAGGCAAGAGCATTTGCAGCTTCCAAAAAGAAGGAGAAATAACCTATGGCGACCTGGAATTCAAGAGGCTTGCGCGGTTCCACCTTAGAGGAATTTATCAACCGCACCAACGAGACTTATCAGGAGAACGGATTGGCGTTAATTCAAAAGATTCCGACGCCGATCACCCCGATCAATATCGACAAAAGTACACGGCATATCACGCTGGCCTACTTTGACCAGAAGAGTACCGTGGATTATATCGGTGCCGTACAAGGCATTCCGGTCTGTTTTGATGCGAAAGAATGTCATTCCGACACCTTTCCGCTTCAGAATATCCATGAACATCAGGTGAAGTTCATGGAGGATTTTGAAAAGCAGGGCGGAATTGCCTTTTTTCTGATTTTTTACACGGCAAAGGACAGGTTCTACTATCTGCGCTTTGAAAAATTCAAAGAGTTCTGGAAGCGTGCAAAAGACGGCGGAAGAAAGAGTTTTCGCTGTGAAGAACTCGAGTCGGAGTTCTTTTTGGAAAAAACGAGCGGGGTACTCGTTCCATATCTGGATACTTTGCAGAAAGATTTGAATTTAAGGGATTGACACCCGATATTTCATTATGCTACTATGGTAGCATACTAAAGCGCCAGCACAAATTTGTGAGGGACGCATGGAGGATTTTTTACAATGAAAATAAAACGACAATTATTACATACACCGGAGGGTGTCCGCGACATCTACAATGATGAGTGCGAGAAGAAGATGATTCTGCAGGACAGTCTGCATCAGACATTGAAGCGCTACGGATACCATACGATTCAGACCCCGACCTTTGAGTTTTTTGACATCTTTGGCAGGGAAGTCGGAACGACGCCATCTAAAGAGTTGTACAAATTTTTTGACAGGGAGGGCAACACCTTAGTGCTTCGCCCGGACATCACCCCGTCTATCGCGCGCTCGGCGGCGAAATATTTTATGGATGAGGACATGCCGATTCGCCTGTGTTACATCGGCAATACTTTCATCAACAACAACAGCTATCAGGGGCGTTTGAAGGAGAGCACACAGCTTGGAGCGGAGCTGATCGGCGACAATACCGTCGATGCGGACGCTGAGATTTTAAGCATGGCGGTGGAGTGTCTCCTGACGGCTGGACTTAAGGATTTTCAGTTGAGCGTCGGCCACGCTGACTTCTTTGAAGGGCTTTCCGAGGCCGCAGGGCTTAAGCAGACGGAGAGCGCCGAACTGCGCGACTTAATTTCCAACAAGAATTTCTTCGGTGTGGAGGAGTTCGTGGAGACTTTGAACTTAAAGGAGAACCTGAGGGAGTTATTCGCCATGCTCGGCAAGTTTTACAGCGGTATGGAGGAGATTTCCAAGGCAAAGGCACTCGCGAAGGATTACCCTAAGATTTTACATGCACTGCTTCATCTTGAGGAGCTTCACAAAGTACTTGAAGTCTACGGCATCGAAAAATATATCTCGTTCGAGTTAGGCGTCATCAGCAACCACGAATATTATACCGGCATCATCTTTGCAGGGTACACCTTTGGAACAGGCGAGGCCATCGTCAAGGGAGGACGCTACGACGAGCTGCTGACGCATTTTGGGAAAAATTCCGCCTCCATCGGATTTGCCATCGTCATCGACCAACTGATGGCAGCGCTGTCGAGACAAAAGATTGAGATCCCACTCGCACATAAAAACGAGATGATTCTCTACCAAAGCAGTCAGAAGAAAGCCGCCATTGAATCTGCCATCGCCAGGCGGAGGGAAGGCGGCAACGCAGAGCTTATCTGCATGGAGGAGTCGAAGACACTCGATGATTACAAAGCTTATGCTAAGCGGAATCATATCGCAAATATCATCACTTTTTTAGAGGACGACAAGGAGAATTGAGATGGAAGAGACGAGATATCTGACGTTTGCCCTTGGGAAGGGACGTCTTGCCAATAAGACCTTAGAACTTTTCGAACAGGTTGGGATTACCTGTGAGGAGATGAAAGATAAAGAGACGAGAAAACTGATTTTTGTCAACGAGGAGTTAAAGCTTAAGTTCTTCCTCGCAAAAGGACCTGATGTCCCGACTTATGTGGAGTACGGGGCAGCCGATATCGGGATTGTCGGAAAGGATACGATATTAGAGGAAGCCAGAAATATCTACGAAGTCCTCGACTTAGGCTTTGGAAAATGCCGGATGTGCATCTGCGGGCCGGAGAGTGCAAAAGACCTCTTGCAGCACCACGAATTAATCCGCGTTGCGACGAAATATCCGCGCATCGCCAAGGACTATTTTTACAACAGAAAGCACCAGACAGTCGAGATTATCAAACTGAACGGCTCGATTGAGCTTGCGCCGATTGTCGGGCTCTCCGAGGTCATCTGCGATATCGTGGAGACCGGTTCGACACTGCGCGAGAACGGACTGAGCGTTCTCGAGGAAGTCTGTCCTCTGTCTGCCCGCATGGTGGTCAATCAGGTCAGCATGAAGATGGAACAGGAGCGCATCACGAAGTTGATTGCCGATTTGAAGGCTGTGTTAAGCCAGAACTAATTTTGTAGTGAAAACCAGAAGGGAAGGAAATAGATGAAGATATTAACGTTAAATGAGGAGACAAGAACCGGCATCTTAGAGAACCTCCTAAAGAGAAGTCCAAACTCCTACGGGGAATTCGAGGGCCGTGTCAATGAGATTATAGAGAATGTCCGCAGAGGAAAAGACGAGGCGCTCTTTTCCTACACAGAAAAATTCGACGGGGTTAAACTGGACGCTTCGAACATCCTTGTGACGGAGGATGAGATTGAGGAAGCTTATGAATTAGTGGATCAGAAACTGCTTGAAGTCATAAGAAAAGCGTTAGTCAACATCCGCGACTACCACGCAAAACAGCGCCAGTATTCCTGGTTCGACTCGGAGGATTCCGGTATCATCTTAGGACAGAAGGTGACTCCTTTAGAAAAAGTCGGGGTCTATGTGCCGGGCGGCAAGGCGGTCTATCCGTCCTCCGTTCTGATGAACGTCCTCCCTGCCAAAGTGGCGGGTGTCAAAAACATCATCATGACGACGCCTCCGGATAAGAACGGCAAGGTCTATCCGTCCACACTTGTTGCCGCTAAGGAGGCGGGGGTCGATAAAATTTATAAGGCGGGCGGTGCGCAGGCCATCGCAGCCATGGCATTCGGAACCGAGAGCATCCCAAAGGTAGATAAGATTGTAGGTCCCGGAAACATCTATGTCGCCCTCGCTAAAAAGGCGGTATTCGGTCATGTGAGCATCGACTCCATCGCGGGACCGAGTGAGATCTTAGTCTTAGCCGACGAGACGGCAAACCCGCGATTTGTCGCTGCAGATTTACTGTCCCAGGCGGAACACGACGAGATGGCGTCTGCAATCTTAGTGACAACGAGCAGGGAGTTAGCGGAGAAAGTCTCCGTCGAAGTGGATGCGTTTGTCGAGAATTTATCGCGGAAAGAGATTATTCAAAAGTCCTTAGACCAGTATGGATATATCCTCGTGGCAAGTGATTTAGAGGAGGCGATTGACACTGCAAATGAGATTGCGTCCGAGCACTTAGAGATTGTGACAAAGAATCCGTTCGAAGTCATGACCAAAATTAAAAATGCGGGCGCCATTTTCTTAGGCGAATATTCGAGCGAACCGTTAGGCGACTATTTTGCCGGACCAAACCACGTCCTCCCGACCAACGGAACCGCGCGTTTCTTCTCGCCGCTTGGCGTGGATGACTTTATCAAAAAGTCGAGCATCATCTCCTATTCAAGGGAAGCATTAGAGCCTGTGTATCAGGATATCGTACAGTTTGCAGAGTGCGAGAAACTGACCGCACACGCAAATTCAATCCGTGTCCGATTTGAAAAGTAAGTGTTTTTCTATTTCTTTTTTTTGGAGATAGTACTATAATTAAAATATAAGAATTCCATGAGATGAGAAGGAGTGCAGTGATGAGCAGAATGGCAGAAATTACCCGGGAGACAAAAGAGACGAAGATAGCAGTGAACCTGACCTTAGACGGGCAGGGAAACGCGGAGATTCACACCGGAATCGGATTCTTTGACCACATGTTGGAGGGATTTGCCAGACATGGCTTTTTTGACTTGAAGGTAGACGCGGAGGGAGACTTGAACGTGGATTCTCATCATACCATTGAGGATACCGGGATTGTCCTCGGCACCGCCATTCGTGAAGCACTCAGAGACAAAAAGGGCATTCGGCGTTACGGAAGCTGTATTTTGCCGATGGATGAGACTTTAGTGCTCTGTGCGATTGACTTATCAGGCAGACCATATCTCGTCTTTGATGGATCATTTACAACAGACCGTGTGGGTGATATGGACACCGAGATGGTGCGGGAATTTTTCTACGCAGTTTCTTATACCGCGGGGATGAATCTCCACCTGAAAGTGTTGTCTAGCGGCAATAATCATCATATGATGGAGGCGATGTTCAAGGCATTCGCAAGAGCGTTAGATGATGCTGCCGCATTTGACGAGAGAGTTACCGGCGTCTTGTCGACAAAGGGAAGTCTTTAAGGTTCGCCTGCCGGGAATCGGAAAGGCATGGATGGATTTATGGAACAAAAAAATATAGTAGCAAGCATTTTTTTAAAGGATGGAAAGGCTGTTCGCTCTGCGCGGGATATGACGGTTGTCGACGATGTGATTCACCTTGCAAAGCTCTACAATGACAGTGGAATCGATAAGATTATTGTGTTCGATTTGTCAGAGAATGATGAGGAGCATGCAAAAAACATCTGGACAATCCGCAACATCAACCGCAATGTGGAGATTAAAGTCTGCGCGGGAGGCAATATCAACCGCTTAGAGGACATTAAGAAGCTCATCTACGCCGGTTGTCTTCAAGTCATTTTAAATGGTTCGAAGCCTACGAGCATCGAGCTGGCAAAGGAGGCGAGCAGCCGCTTTGGAAAAGACCGCATCTTAGTCTCTGTGAATAATGTCGATTTCGCATTCAAGCATCAGGAGGTTATGACCGAGTATTTTCACGAGATGCTGCTCCTCAACCGCTCCGTTTTAGAGGCGATTGAAAATCTGACGGATCTTCCGTATGTAGTGTGGTTTGAAGAGTGCGATTACGAGTCGGTGTTATCGGTCTTAAAGCGCAACAATGTGCGCGGAATCGCCGGACATTTTGTCAATGATACCAAGACGGATGTTATGGAACTGAAATCCCAGTTTTCAGCGGAGGGCATTTTGATGGATAATTTTGCCCCTGCCTTGAAATGGTCTGACCTGAAGTTAAATTCCGATGGCATGATTCCTGTCATTGTACAGGATTACCGCACAGATGAGGTGCTGATGTTAGCCTACATGAATGAGGAGGCATTCAACACGACCATCAACGTCGGAAAAATGACTTATTACAGCCGCAGCCGCAAGGAGCTCTGGACGAAGGGACTGACCTCCGGTCATATTCAATACGTCAAATCCCTGACTGCCGACTGCGACTACGATACCATTTTGGCGAAAGTCTCACAGGTCGGGGCCGCGTGTCACACCGGGGCGAGAAGCTGCTTTTTCCATGATATCGTAAAAAAGGAGTACATAGAGAAAAATCCGCAGAAAGTATTTGAGGATGTCTATAAGATTATCTTGGAGCGCCGTGAGAATCCGAAGGAGGGTTCCTACACGAACTATCTGTTAGACAAGGGAATTGACAACATCTTAAAGAGGGTCGGGGCAGAGAGCACCGAGGTCATCATCGCCGCAAAGAACCCGGACCCGGAGGCAATCAAATACGAGATTTCCGATCTGCTCTATCACCTCATGGTGCTGATGGCAGAGAAAGGTGTGACATGGGAGGACATCACGCAGGAGTTGTCGCAAAGGTAATAATCAGGAAAAATATTCAAATCTATAAAAAAGAATCGCCTCCGTCTTCGACGGGGCGATTCTTTTTCGGTTCTCTTTCCATCTAATTTTCCATCTTCGTGTCCGGTACTAACGTCATCTCTCTGATATCCCCCACCTTCAACAACAGCGGAAGCAGGAGACATGCCAGAACGATTCCAACGACACCCTGCACGATGTTAAACGGAATGCCGGTGGCGGAAGAGGCAATTCCTGCCGCGAGTGCCGCTTTAGAAAAACCTCCGTTTCCAAAGGCGGCAAGCCCGGCTTCATAGAGAAAATAGCCAAATACCATGAGCGCTTCTCCGGCGATGCCGCTTATGACAACCGCCACAAGACGACTCCTGCCGGAAGATACCACTTTGTTCATCAGACGGAACAGGATTCCGGCGAGCATTGCCGTTAAGGTCTTGATCAAAAAAGTGGCTGGAGCCCACGCCGCATAGCCGGAAAAAATATCGGAAAACATCGAGCCGATCCCTGCGGAAAGCCCTCCGGCAAGCGGTCCTAAGATAATTCCGCACAGCAGGACAAAACAGTCACCGATATGGATGTAACCGAAAGTCGGCGTCGGAAACTTAATAATCATGGTTGCAATACACGTCATCGCCGCAAGAAGCGCAGCGGTAATCAGTTTTTTTAAACTTTGTTCTTTCATTTTGAATCTCACTCCTCATTTTTATTTGCTGTGATAGGCAATTGCGAAACTTTTGGTTTCTAATGTAACGCTGCACAATACAGGCATACCATCGCAGGGTACTTTGGAGCCGTCGGTACTTAGGTGCCGTATTGTGGCACCTAATGTACCGCTGCGAGCGACAAGTAGCAAACGCGTGCCCTGCGAGGTATTGTCTGTAATGTTGTAGCGGACAGTAAAAAAAACAGAGTTTCGCAATCGCCTGCTTGCTTATGATGTTGTCATGGCACTTAGAATAGCACATATTGGTACGAAAAAAATATCCAGTTTTGTCAAAATCGACCATGCCAGTTCTATTTTTTGCTTCTTCGGCATAAGAGTAAAGAAAAGCCCAAGGGACATCTGACATGACCGACAATTATATCGATGAGCGTAAGCGCTATATTTCAGAAGTAAAAAAATCATTCGAGACAGGCCAGACCACATCCGGTTACCGTGATGAGGCCTCATTTTCCTCTTTTCGATTCAAATTTATGATTGCCATTTTTCTCTTTTGCATCTATCTCTACTGCGATTATACCGGGACAAAAATTGGCGAATATACAACGAAAGATGTAGTCGATGCAATTTCTGAGAATGAATTCTACCAAAAGCTCGAAAATTATGTTATAGTAGAAATGTCGCAGGATGACTAAGACAGAATTGTTAGGAAAGGATATACATTTTGATGACAAAATTAGCTTTATCAGATGAAATACTGATGAAAATTGACAAGCCGGCGCGCTACATCGGCAACGAATTAAACAGCGTCAAAAAAGAAAAAAAGGACGTCAGAATTCGTTTTGCCATGTGCTTTCCGGATGTTTATGAAATAGGAATGTCACATCTCGGCATCCAGATTCTCTACGATATGTTCAACAGGAGAGAGGATGTCTGGTGCGAGAGAGTCTACTCCCCGTGGCCGGATCTGCATGCTATCATGAAGGAGCAGTCGATTCCGCTCTTTGGGCTGGAATCCCAGGAGGCCGTTAAGGACTTTGACTTTATGGGAATCACACTTCAGTATGAGATGTGCTATACCAATATTTTGCAGCTTCTCGACCTCGCACAGATTCCGCTTCTTGCAAAAGACCGCACGGAGGAACACCCGATCGTAATCGGCGGAGGCCCGTGTACCTACAACCCGGAACCGATTGCAGACTTTTTTGACCTGTTCTATATGGGGGAGGGCGAGATCAGCTATGATGCACTTTTTGACCTCTATGAGAAGATGAAGGAGGAGGGGGCAAGCCGCGCGGATTTCCTGCGCAAAGCAGCGCAGATTCCGGGCATCTATGTCCCTTCCCTCTATGAGGTGACCTACAGAGAGGACGGCACGATCGATACTTTTTTGCCTCTCTATGAGGACGTTCCAAAGACGGTTCAAAAGCAGCTTGTCATGGATATGGCGGAGGCGCCTTACCCGGAAAAACCGGTCGTTCCTTTTATCAAGGCGACACAGGACCGCGTCGTGTTAGAGATTCAGCGCGGCTGTATCCGCGGATGCCGTTTCTGTCAGGCGGGCATGGTGTACCGTCCGACCAGGGAGAAGGACGTGGAGCGCTTAAAAGATCTCGCTTCTAAGATGTTAAAGTCGACCGGACATGAGGAGATCTCTTTAAGCTCTTTAAGTTCTTCCGATTATTCAAAACTCGAGGAGCTCTTGAACTTCTTAATAGAAGAATTCAAGGGGAAAGGGGTCAACATCTCCCTTCCTTCCCTCCGAATCGATGCCTTTTCCCTCGATATCATGAGCAAAGTACAGGATGTAAAAAAGAGCAGCTTGACTTTTGCACCGGAGGCGGGTTCGCAGAGACTCCGCGATGTCATCAACAAGGGACTGACGGAGGAAATCATCTTAAACGGTGCCCAGATGGCGTTCGAGGGCGGCTGGAACAAGGTAAAATTCTACTTTATGTTAGGGCTTCCAACCGAGACCGAGGAGGATATGCGGGCGATTGCAGAGCTTGCCAACGCCACCGCAGTCCGCTACTATGAGACGGTTCCGAAGGAGAAGCGCAACGGCAAATGTCAGATTACCATCAGCACCTCTTTTTTCGTTCCGAAGCCGTTCACGCCGTTCCAGTGGGCGAGAATGTACCGTCCTGAGGACTATCTCGCGCGTGCAAAAGTCGTGAACGATACCGTCCATGAACAGTTGAACCGCAAGAGCATCAAGTACAACTGGCACGAGGCTGATGTAACAGTCTTAGAGGGAATCCTCGCAAGGGGCGACCGTAAGATTGGACAGGCCATCTTAAGAGCCTACGAAAAGGGCGCTATTTTTGATGCGTGGTCCGAATATTTCGATTATCAAAGATGGTTAGATTCCTTCGCAGAATGTGGGATCGACCCGGATTTCTACACGATGAGAGAGCGCTCCCTCGACGAGGTTTTTCCGTGGGATTTCATCGATACCGGAGTGACAAAAGACTTTTTAAAAAGAGAATGGGAGACGGCTCATTCCGAGACCGTCACACCGAACTGCCGCATGCGCTGTTCCGGCTGTGGCGTCATGAAATTTGGAGGAGGTGTCTGCTTTGAAAATAAGAATTAGATTTCAGAAATATGGTGTGATGAAATTCATCGGACACCTCGACATGATGCGCTATTTCCAGAAGGCGATGCGCCGCGCCGATATCGACATCTGCTATTCGGAAGGGTTTTCCCCGCATCAGATTATGTCGTTTGCGGCGCCGCTCGGTGTCGGCATCACAAGCGACGGGGAGTACTTAGACATTGAAGTTCACTCTTCAGAATCCACAGCGGCGTCCTTAAAGGCATTGAACGATGCCATGGTGGAGGGCGTTGCCATCACCGGCTACCAGAAACTTCCGGACAATGCGAAGACTGCGATGTCGATCGTCGCGGCAGCTGACTACGAATTAAGTTACAAGGAGGGCTATGCTTCCCCGTACTCCAAGGAGGAGTGGGAGCGAAAGCTCGTCGACTTTTTCGTGACACCGTCCGAGATTCTGATCACGAAGAAGACGAAAAAGAGTGAGAAAGTCATGAACTTAAAGGAGCTCATCTACGACTTTAAAATCATCGAAAAGGACGGACAGGCTGCATTTTATCTAAATGTCAGCACTGGAAGCACCGACAATCTGAAACCCGAACTCGTCCTGGAGGCATTCTATAATGCATTAGGGCTTGACTACAATACGAATGCCATCCAGATACACCGCCTCGATGTTTACACGTTCGACGAGAAGAGCGGCAGCTATCTCTCCTTAGGCAAAATGGGGGAGGATATCGAGGAAGCATGAACCGTTATATCATAACCAGAGAACAGTTCAGAGGGCAGGAATATTTTATTTCTGCCCTTTATGATGAAAAAAGACATATGATTGAGGTGGTGCCGGACGCTGTGGGGACGCAGTCCATCCTTGGAAATATCTACATTGCAAGGGTCGAAAATGTCGTCAAGAACCTAAATGCCGCCTTTGTAAAAATAAGTCCTACGCAGACCTGTTATCTTTCGCTCGACGATGTAAAACACCCTGTTTTTACCAAAAAGCTCTCAGCGAAAAAGGCATTAGTCGCAGGGGAGGAACTCCTTGTCCAGGTGTCCCGCGAGGCATTAAAGACCAAAGAGCCGTCTGTCACAACAAACCTCAGTATTTCCGGGCAGTATGCCGTCGTCACCACGGGAAACAGGCGCTGCAGCGTCTCGGCAAAGCTTCCCGGCGATGTGCGGAATCGCTATAAGGAGCTGATGTATGCGCAAAATTATGAATCCTACGGCGTCATCGTCAGGACGAATGCGGCGGAGACCTCCGAGGAAAATCTTCTCGCCGATATTGCCTGTCTGCAGGAACAGATGGATGCCCTGATTAAAAACGCAGAGCATCGAAGCTGTTATACCTGTCTCTACAAGGAGTCCGCCGAATGGCTCCGCCATGTAAAAGACCTCCGGCTAAATGAGCTCGAGATGATTCTCACTGACGACCGGGCTGTATTTGAAGAACTTTGTAGTTATTATTGTATCCCGGAGGAAGCACTTAGGACGGACGGCAGTGTGCCTGCGCCGGTGGATGAGCTTGTGACAAAGGAGGGCGTCCGGCTGTCTTTTTACCGGGATGAGATGGTTCGTCTGTCCGCTCTCTATGGCGTAAAATCCGGCTTGGAGGAGGCTCTGCAGACACGCGTGTGGCTCAAATCGGGCGCTTACCTCGTCATCGAGCACACGGAGGCAATGACCGTCATCGACGTCAATTCGGGCAAGAACGTCGCAAAAAAGGATATGCAGGAGAATTTTTTGCGCATCAACCGCGAAGCAGCCTGCGAGATTGCAAGACAGCTTCGGCTCCGCAACATCTCCGGCATGATTTTAATCGATTTTATCAATCTGACCTCAAAGGAGGCGGAGAGCGACCTGATGCAGCTGTTTCGCGCGGAACTCCGCAAAGACCCGGTTCCGACACAGCTTGTCGACATCACGAAATTAGGCTTAGCAGAAGTGACCCGCAAGAAGATGAAGCGGTCGCTTCGGGAAAATTTAAAGAGCCTTTAACAAACGTCTGTCCTTTTATACGGCAGTGTGACTTCGGCGAAAAAACTTTGGCGAAAAAATTATAAATTCGGTTGACGTAATGCATTTCTTATGCTATGATAACGAAGTATGCCGCACAGTGAGGTCTCAAATTCTGTCCATTGACAGAAACCACAACTGGCGAGTAATGATAATAGGAGGTGCCATATGTACGCAATTATAGCAACAGGTGGTAAACAGTACAAAGTATCCGAAGGCGATATCATTACCATTGAAAAACTTGGTGTTGAAGCTGGTGAGAAAGTAACTTTCGATCAGGTGTTAGCTGTATCTGACAACGGAATTAAAGTTGGATCCGATGTAGCAAACGCAACTGTTGACGCTTCTGTCGTAAAAGAGGGCAGAGGTAAGAAAGTCATCGTTTACAAGTACAAGAGAAAGACTGGCTATCACAAGAAGAACGGTCACAGACAGGCGTTCACACAGGTTAAGATTGAAAAGATCAACGCGTAATCGATAGGAAATTGTTATGACAAAGATAACGATTTTTCAAAACCGGAATGAAGAATTTCTCGGTTTCAGTTGTCTCGGACATGCCGGTTACGCAGACGCGGGTGAAGACATTGTCTGTGCAGGGATTTCAGCCCTTGTCATTAACACGATTAATGCCATCGCTGAATTTACCACTGAGGAACACAAGGTGAATCAGGACGAGGAGACAGGCTTAATCAGCGTCAGCTTTTTCAAACCAGCCGGTCATGATGCCGGGCTATTGTTAAAGTCTATGGTTTTAGGCTTGCAGGGAATTCAAAAAAATTATGGGAATGATTATCTCATTCTAGATTTCAAGGAGGTGTAGGACATGTTGAATATGAACCTTCAGTTTTTTGCTCATAAAAAGGGAGTTGGTTCTACAAAGAACGGCCGTGATTCCGAATCCAAGAGATTAGGAGCAAAAAGAGCAGACGGACAGTTCGTTAAAGCTGGAAATATTTTATACAGACAGCGTGGAACAAAGATTCATCCAGGTACTAACGTAGGTATCGGCGGTGATGATACATTATTCGCTTTAACAGATGGTATCTTAAGATTTGAGAGAAAAGGAAGAGATAAAAAACAGGCTTCCGTTTATCCAGTAGCTGAATAAGATGAACCAAAGACCCGACTATGAACAGACATTTTTATGTTTGCCGGAAATAGCCGGGTCTTCTTTATGAAATCGATTATGAGGTAGAAAATTATGTTTGCAGACAGAGCAAAAATTATTATAAAATCAGGAAAAGGCGGAGACGGGCACGTCAGCTTCCGCCGTGAAAAATATGTTCCGAACGGCGGCCCCGACGGCGGGGACGGCGGCAAGGGCGGGGATGTCATCTTCGAGGTCGACGAAGGGTTAAACACGCTTGTCGATTACAGACACCGCCGCAAATTTGCCGCGCAATCCGGCGAGGAGGGCGGCAAGAAAAACTGCCACGGAAGAAACGGAGAGGATCTCATTTTAAAAGTCCCTGCCGGAACCGTCATCAAAGACGCCGAATCCGACCGTGTGATTGCAGATATGTCCGGGGACAATAAGAGACA
Source organism: uncultured Roseburia sp. (assembly GCA_964495195.1). Taxonomy (GTDB): domain Bacteria; phylum Bacillota; class Clostridia; order Lachnospirales; family Lachnospiraceae; genus Roseburia. The sequence continues at coordinate 17,694 of CAZBUW010000012.1, read as the reverse complement.
GGTGATTCTGCGCGGCGGAAGGGGCGGACAGGGCAACCAGCACTATGCGACCTCGACCATGCAGGCTCCAAAGTACGCACAGCCGGGCGGGGATGCCATCGAAATCGAGGTCAAACTGGAGTTGAAAGTCATCGCAGACGTCGGATTAGTCGGTTTCCCGAACGTCGGAAAATCCACCCTTTTATCCCGTGTGACCAATGCGCAGCCAAAGATTGCCAATTACCATTTCACTACCTTGCAGCCAAACCTCGGCGTTGTGGATTTAGACGGTGCGAACGGTTTTGTCATCGCGGACATTCCGGGGCTGATTGAGGGAGCATCCGAGGGCGTTGGTCTCGGACACGAGTTTTTGCGCCACATTGAGCGCACCAAAGTCATGATTCACATGGTGGATGCCGCCGGTACGGAGGGGCGCGATCCAATCGCCGATATCAGGGCAATCAACAGGGAGTTAGAGGCATATAACCCGGAACTTTTAAAGAAACCTCAGGTCATCGCAGCCAACAAGATTGATGCCATCTACGGAGACGAGAATGAAATCATCACTGCGCTGCGCGACGAGTTTGAGCGGGACGGCATCAAAGTATTCCCAATCTCCGCCGTCAGCGGCAAGGGATTGAAAGAGCTTTTATACCACGTCAGCGGACTGCTTGAGACCTGCAGCAAAGAGCCTGTCGTCTACGAACCGGAATACGATCCGTCCCTCGCGTTCTTTAAGGACGAGCCATATACAATCACACGGGCCGACGACGCCGCTTTCGTTGTGGAGGGGCCTAAGATTGACAAGATGTTAGGTTACACAAACATCGAATCCGAGAAGGGATTTCTATTTTTCCAGCGCTTCTTAAAAGAGCAGGGCATCTTAAAAGAGTTAGAGGAGCGCGGCATTCAGGACGGAGATACCGTCCGCATGTATGGACACGAATTTGATTATTATAAATAAGGTGCGCATTGCGCACCTGCCACGAAAGGAAGAAAACACTATGACAAGCAAACAGCGCGCATATTTGAGCAGTCAGGCGAACGGCTTAGATCCGATTTTCCAGATTGGGAAATCAAGCCTCACACCGGAGATTATCACTGCTTTAGATGAAGCTTTAGAAAAAAGAGAACTGATTAAGATTGCAGTGTTAAAAAACTGCGCGGACGACCCGCGGGAGATTGCCTCCGTCATCGGAGAACGCACCCGCTCGAATGTCGTAAAAGTCATCGGCAAGAAGATCATTCTTTTCCGCCAGGCGAAAAAGAATTCCAAATTTGAATTGCCAAACTAAAACATTTTTAGGGAGATGCATCCTATGGGACAGAGCAATGCGCACAGGCAGAAAAAAATCGGCATCTTAGGAGGTTCCTTCGACCCGATTCACAATGGACATTTAGCGATTGCAGAGAGCGCGGCAGACACCTTTTCTTTAGACGAAGTGTGGCTGATTCCGGCGGGACATTCCCCGAATAAGGAGGAATCCTGCATGACACCGGCGGCGCTCCGCCTGCGGATGACGGAGCTTGCAGCCGCTTCCCATCCGGATTTTCGCGCATCGGATGTGGAGGTTGCCGCAGAGGGGACAAGCTACACCTACCGCACATTAGAAAAACTCGCCCACGCCTGCCCGGATGTCTCCTTTTTCTTTATCATGGGTGCAGATTCCCTCGACTATTTTGAAAAGTGGGTGCACCCCGAACGCATCTGCCACTATGCGACAATCTTAGTCGCCGTCCGGGATGATTTTACGGCGGAAGATCTTCGGGCAAAAATAGCCGGACTGCAAACACTTTTTGCGGCCGATATCCGCATTTTGCCGATTGCAAGAATGGATGTCTCCTCGCATGAAATCCGCCGAAAGATCGCGGCGGGAGAGGACGTATCCGCCGATATTCCTGCGGCGGTCTATGATTTCATTTTAGAGACCGGACTGTATCAGACATCAGAATAGAGGGAGGAAGAGAGATGGACCAGACACAGATTCGCAAAGCACTCAAAAAAGAATTGGATAAAAATCGTTACGAGCACACGAAGGGCGTCATGTACACAGCGGGCTGTCTTGCCATGTCATACGGCTATTCCGTCGAGAAGGCGATGTTAGCCGGACTTTTGCACGACTGCGCCAAATGTATCCCAAACGACGAAAAGATTGCGCTCTGTGAGCAGAGAAACATTATCATCACAAACGTCGAGAGGGAACATCCTTATCTTCTCCATGCAAAGTTGGGTGCAAACCTCGCCGAGGAACGCTACGGAGTGAGTGACCCGGAAATTTTGCACGCCATCAAAGTGCACACGACCGGCGAGGCGGATATGAGTCTTTTAGATAAAATCATCTACATTGCCGACTACATTGAGCCAAACCGCAACAAGGCGCCGAATCTTACCGAGGTACGAAAACTCGCCTTCCATGATTTAGATGCGTGTATGGCGCAGATTCTGTTTGATACGTTAAATTATCTCTCCGACGGAAATGGAGGGATGGACCCGACTACGAAGGCCGCTTATGAATACTACAAACATTTTAGAAAGGAATTATGATTATGACAGCAAAAGAAATGACAAAACTGATTGCCGATGCTTTAGAAGAGAAAAAAGCAGAAGATATCACAATTATCGACATCCGTGAGGTATCCCCGATTGCAGACTTTTTCATCGTGGCCAACGGTTCCAACCAGAACCAGCTTCAGGCGATGCGCGATGCCGTCGACGAAGCAATGTACACCCATCAGATTCACGCCAGACAGGTGGAGGGAAACCAGAATTCCACCTGGATTCTCATGGATTACGAGGATGTCATCGTCCACATTTTTTCCAGGGAAGACCGCCTTTTCTATGATTTAGAGAGAATCTGGCGTGACGGAAAGATTATCGGCAGAGAAAGTTTATAATATTGGTAAAATTTTATACCAGAACAAAGAGTGCGATTTCCATTCGATAAAAAAGCAGGTGACGGCAAGGGATGTATCTTACCCTTACGGACACCTGTTTTTTAATCTTACTATCTGCTGTATTCAGAAGTCCGGGTGCGGGGAAACTGCCCCGCACCCGGACTTACGCCAAAGGACATATCCCTGGGATTACATAAAGCGGAACACACCAAACACCTTGCCCAGAATCGAACATTCCTCGACAATAATTGGGTCCATCGTATCGTTCTCCGGCTGAAGACGATAGTGGTCATCCTCCTTATAAAAGGTCTTTACCGTAGCGGAATCGTCAATCAAAGCGACGACGATATCCCCGTTGGCGGCGTCCGGTTGCTGTTGTACCAGCACATGGTCTCCGTCAAAAATTCCGATATTAATCATACTTTCCCCTTTTACTTTCAGCATAAAAGTCTGCTTGTTCGGCATAAACTCCGCCGGGATAGGGAAGTAGCTCTCCACATTCTCCTCTGCTAAGATTGGCTGTCCTGCGGCAACCCTGCCAACGATTGGCACATTGACCACCTCGCGTCTCGTCAGGTTAAAATTATCGTCCATAATCTCGATTGCACGCGGCTTTGTCGGATCCCTGCGGATATAACCATTCTTCTCGAGCGTCTCTAAGTGAGAGTGAACGGAGGATGTAGACTTCAAATCAACTGCCTCACAAATCTCGCGGACGGCAGGCGGATATCCCTTATTTAGAATCTCCTTCTTAATATATTCCAAAATCTCTCGTTGCTTCGCACTAATTTTACCGTAAGCCATAATCTCCTCCTAGTTAAAATTGTTACGCGACCATTCAGCGTCAAATCTCTAAACAGTCACATGTTTTCTAAATTCAGTTTAACATACCTTCCCACAAAATGCAAACATATATTCCGAAAATTTGTTCGATTTTTGTGTTGACAAACAGTTGTTCGAGTGCTATTGTAAAGATACAAACAGTTGTTCGTATCGTATGTTCGAATGAAGGAGGATAAGGATTATGAGAAGCACAGGAGAAGTCAGCAGTCATCGTATCAATCATTTTTATTTTGTTTTCGGATTATGTGGGACATTGCTCGCGTCCGTTATATTAGGTTTTGTTCTGTTTGGAACCATCCGCACGGAGGCAGCGCCTTCGGAAGAGACCTACAAATACTACACCAGTGTCTCCATTCAGGCAGGTGACACCATCTGGAGTATTGCAAAGTCTTATCGGACAGCAGAGTGCGGTGACCTCGATGATTATATCGAAGAGATCTGCTCCCTTAACCATATCTCCGGAGACGACATCCATGCAGGGCAGTACCTGACCGTTCCTTATTATTCTACCGAGTGCAAATAGCGAGAAAGCAGTATAGTTGCCTTGCGAATGGCGCGGGCTGAACTGTTAGCAATTCCTGTCAGGATAGGACTTATTTTGTTGCAGAGATGTCCAAAATAAGCTATAATAAAGAAAGTTTTGATAGGGAGATTAGTTTTGTAATATGTTAAAATTTATTTACGTTATACTGATGAATCTATTTCGTGCGCCATATATGATACCGAAGATGCGCAATGAGGCGGAGCATCCAGAAAAGTATTCCAAGGAAGAGCGCTATGCTCTGGCAAAACATTGTGTTCGTCTGATGAAGCTGACCGGCGGTATCCATACGAAGGCATACGGAATCGAGAACCTTCCGACAGAGGGCGGTTACATCATGTATCCAAATCATCAGGGCAAATACGATGCACTCGGCATCATACACACTCACGCCAAGCCGTGTTCCCTCGTCATGGACAAGGCGAAGTCCAACACCATTTTAGTCAAGGAGTTTGTGGATCTCTTAGAGGGTAAACGCTTAGACAAGAAGGATGTCAGACAGGCACTGACCATCATCAATGAAGTGTCAGAGGAAGTCAAGAATGGGGCGATTTATATTCTCTTCCCGGAGGGTGGTTACGAGTTCAACAACAGAAATGCCGTCTATAATTTTAAAGCGGGCAGTTTTAAGATAGCCTCTAAGTCAAAGGTTCCGGTTATTCCGGTCGCGCTGATTGATTCCTACCGCGTATTCAACAGCTTCTGGCTCGGTCCTGTCACAACACAGGTTCATTATCTTCCGCCAATCTACTATGAAGAATATAAGGACATGAAGACACAGGAACTCGCAAGTTTAGTGCGCGACCGCATCCAGTCTAAGATTGACGAAGTCTTAGCCGCACAACAGCTCGAGAAAGAGCAGAAAAGAAAGCAAAAATAAAAATATTCCCAAAATTTCAAAAAAAGCTTGCATATTCCCCTGGGGGATAGTGTAAGCTTTCTTTAACAAAGGACGAAAGAAGGGATAATTATGAAAATTAAGGATGTCGCTGCACACACACAACTGAGTCAGAAAGCGATTCGCTTCTACGAGGAGAAGGAGCTGATTTCTCCATCCATGAAAGAGGTTTCCGGGCGGTACTTTCGGGAATACAGTGAACATGATGTAGAGCGCCTAAAAGAAATTGCATTATTACGCAAGGCTGGATTTTCCATTTCACAGATTCAGGACATGTATCAGGGCAATGTGACACAGACGCTCTCTGAATACCGTTTATTTCTCAGTCAGCAAATCAAAGAACAAACGAAAGTTTTAGAACAGATTGCCTCCCTAAAGACAGACTCCCTTGCCGATCTTATTGCTGTCTTAGAACAGTCACAGGTTCCACAGATGCCTCCGATTGTCGCATGTACGGAATTGGAAGCATCCTCAACCGTTCCCCCTAAAAAAATCTGGTATTGGCATGGAATGATTCCGCACCGTTTAAAAGGCATCCCCTTTGCATTGACCCTTTTATTATGGCAGACGCCCATGTCAGAACTGGCAATCATCAACTATTGTCAGCGTACCGATTTGAAACTGACCCGCCAAAAGCTTCATAGAATGCTTCAGCGTCTCATGAGAGCCGGTATTATAAAATGTGAGAAAGATGTATATTCCTGCACGAGTCAGGATTTTATGCTCTGGGAATACACCTTCACCGATGACGATATCTTACATATCCTGACTTTCATGCAGAGTGGAGTAGGGCAGAAGTTCTTTTATCAATCGGGCACTCCAATGAGTGTCAACAGCGGAACATTAGGACCAAAATAGCCTAATCTTTTCTCAAATGGACATATTTCGCAGCACTGCGTCTTCTGTCTTCCTCGATAGCAGCGTAGTGCTTTTTTGTGGTATTGACATCTTTATGTCCTAACACATCCGCCACCAGATAGATATCGCCTGTCTCACGATACAGGGAAGTTCCGTAGGTACTCCTCAATTTATGCGGTGTGATATTCTTCAAATTTGTCACCAATTTTGAATATTTTTTGACCAGATTCTCGACGCTGCGCACATTGATTCTCGATTTCTTCAGGGAGAGAAAGAGAGCATTGGCACTTCCATCTAAGGCAATTATCTGATTTCGTTCCTCCAAATAGTTAAGCAGAGCCTCTCGAACCTCATCTCCAAAATAAATAACTACCTCAGCGCCACCTTTTCGGTGAATCTTAATTCCATTATTCTTAAAATCAACATCATCCATATCAAGCCCGACACATTCGGAAACACGGATACCGGTTCCCAAAAGGAGCGTTAAAATTGCAATATCTCTTTTCTTCGTCTTCTCGTGATATACCTGTTGGCGCTTTGTCAATTTTTCACCCGATTCCACCTCGTCTAAGAGCAGTGCAACCTCATCCGCATCGAGGCGCACAATATTCTTCTCGTGAATTTTAGGCATATCCACCTTAACTGCTGGATCATTTTGAATCATCTCTTTTTTATAAAAATAGCGATAAAAGGTGCGCAGTGATGCAAGTTTACGTTTGATTCCACGCTCGTCATTCGCATGAGCTACGCCGTCCTTCTCGTAATATTTCAGATGAAACAGATACTCCTCAATATCAGCAGGGGTAATCTGATCTAAAATATCTAAAGAGAACTGCGTGATTTCCATTTTTCTCAACATAGGGTTATTCTGATGAAGATAATCAAAAAAAGTTGCGATGTCATAAGCGTAAGCCAGACGCGTGCGCGAAGAAGTCCTCGGCTCAATTCCGATAAAAAACTGCTTGCAAAACGGTGGGAGAGTCTTCAACATCTCCCTCAACTTCAATTCATTCTTTATGTTAACATCTTCATGGTATGCTTTTTCTTTCATAATATTTTTCATCCTTTCTCCGGTAATTTCCAACCGTCAATTCCACCCTCTAGGACGGCATGGAAAATACGTTTTTTAGCACCCGGATGCGCCAGATTAATCTGCCGGACTAATTGTTTTGCATACTCCCTCTGGGTATGTCCGTCGACAGGGCACGGATTCTTGACAACCGGAAGTTCATACTTATGTTCAAATCCAATCACATCCGCTTCCGGTACATAAAGCATTGGGCGGATGACCGTAAGTTCCATCCTATCCAAAAAAGTTTTTGGCGAGAAGCAGTGGAAGCGCCCTTCGAAAATGAGAGAGAGAAATACGGTCTCAATCACATCATCCATATGGTGCGCATATGCGACCTTATTGCACCCAAACTCCTTAACAGCCTGATTCAATGCGCCTTTTCGCATCTTTGCGCAGAGAGAGCAGGGCGATTCCTCTTTTCGTTCCTCCAGAAGAATCTTTGCAATATCCGTATGAACCACATGATAAGGAACCTGAAGCTCCTCACACAATTTCTCAATCCCCTCAAGTTGAAAGTTCTCATATCCTAAATCGACCGTAACTGCGATGATGGAAAACTTTTTCGGATAGAAACGCTGCAGACCGTGGAGGGCATAGAGGAGTGTGAGAGAATCCTTCCCGCCGGATATCCCGACAGCAATTTTATCCCCTGCCTCAATCATCTGATAATCGTCCACGGCGCGCCTTGTGTAACTTAACAATTTCTGTAATTTCAACGTCTTAAACCTTTCTCACAAGCAAGCTTGCACTCATTATGTCACAAGCAAGTTTGTGGCTATCTTCGTCGCTCGTGCCAGCATATGCGCTTAGCTTCATTTTTTGCCAAAGCACTTTGTTCTCATTATATAACAATTTTTTTTAAAAATCTATGTTGTTTGCTTTCTTATCCGGAAGAATATGTTATACTAAGGTTGTAACAGTTCAGCCATAGCCTATGCCGCATGTTCTTTTATCGTGCCTGTGCCTTCATCCTGAGGTTCAAATAATCTTGAACTTAAGGTTCACGTTTTTCACCATAAAGTTTGACAAATCTTGAACCTAAGTCCGATGGGAGAGCAGCATAAGAAACATGAACTTAAAGGAGATTATCATAAACTATGAAATTCGTAATTCAAAGAGTTGCATCTGCATCCTGTACCGTGGAAGGTGCAATTACCGGTAAGATTGACAAAGGTTTTCTGGTATTGATTGGCGTTGCAGACACCGATACCAGGGAAATTGCAGATAAAATGGTCAAGAAATTGCTTGGAATGCGCATCTTCGAGGATGCCGAGGGAAAGATAAATCTATCTTTACATGATGTGAACGGAAGCCTGTTGTTAATTTCACAATTTACCTTATATGCAGACTGTAAAAAAGGAAATCGTCCTTCCTTTATCAAAGCCGGGAAACCGGATTTTGCAAATGAGATGTACGAATATGTCATCGCAAAATGCAAAACAGAGATTCAAACCGTTGAAACCGGCGTCTTTGGCGCACATATGGATATCGCATTACAAAACGACGGTCCATTCACAATTGTCTTAGATTCAGATGAGATTATGTAATGGATGATGCAAACGCAGCGAAAACGCAAAAAACGCTGATAACAGCAATGGTTTCGCTGTTTTGTGCTATATTGTTTTGTTCGCAAAACACAAGTTTAACGAATAGTTACTTCACTAAATGCCACCTTTATGCCTATTTGCCCAACACATGCCACCGATAATGTTTCATCTGCGATTTTCTGTATTTTGGGACATAGATAAGAAAAAAAGACAAAGAACGAATTCTTTGCCTTTTTCTCTTAATATATTTATCTGATTCTATTACTTTTTATTCTTTGCCTCCTGAAACAGTTCACGGTAACGTAAAATCATATCTACACATGCGTCCTCACCAATTTTACTGTTGTCAAGACAGAGATCATAACTTCTGGAATCTCCCCAGCGCTTACTTGTATAATAGTTGTAATAGCTTGCGCGCTGTTTATCCTTTTTCTGAATCAGATCGCGCGCTTTATTCTCCGTAACGTTGAGTGCCTTGCTCACATTTTTTACGCGGTAATCCATGTCTGCATGGATAAAAATGTTCAGACAATCCGGATTCTCCGATAACGCGTAATCAGCGCAGCGCCCCACGATAACACAGGATTCCTGTTCTGCAATTTTTTTGATTGTCTCAAACTGAGCTAAAAAGACTTTGTGATTTAACGGCATATCCAGAAATGGTGTGGAAGAATATCCGTTTACAGAATATGTATCCATAACCAGAGAATAGAGAAAGCTGCTGGTCGGTTTTTCGTCGTGATTTTCAAAGATTTCCTCGCAAAAACCACTCTCCTTCGCGGCATGCTGCAGCAACTCCTTGTCGTACAGCCTCACGCCCAAACGTTCCGCTAACTTCTCGCCTACTTTTTTACCGCCGCTTCCATATTCTCTTCCGATTGTATAAATTTTATTTCCCATAGAAATTCCACCTTTCCGCATCTGATGTTTTTGTAAAAAAGAAACCCTCCTATGTTCTTATCTCCATTATAATATAAGTACGTTGGAATTTCAAAGTTTTTCTGACTTCTGCGGGAATGCATGTAAAAATGCCTCAATTTCCGCTCAGATACTTACTCTTTATCCTTTCCCAATTCACAAAGACATCTTCGATACTGCGAAAGCCCTCTGCGACCGCTATACTCTTTGCAGCATTGTAATACCCCTGTCCTGATTGTTGTACGTACTCTATAAAATCTTTTGGAAGTTTCGCACTTTCAAAATCCTCACCGGGTATGACTTCCGTCAATCTGTCAATTAATTTTCGAATCAATACTACATAATCAGTCATTATTGCATCAGCGTAAAGTATCGCTGCACGCTCATTATACAAATGTGTGTCATCGTTTCTTGCAACTAACATCGCCTTCCATGCTTTATCATCGTCTATAAAACCCTCTCGATACTGACTAAACTGACTTTTTAATTGTTCAAATTTTCTCATAAATAATTACACCTTTCTTCTCAATTTCTGTAGCAAGTGCCTTAGAGAATGACATATTCATCATATTAACTACATCAAACATCAATAATGTAGGAGCATTTTCCAAGCTATTTACAAAATTCAAAAACTTTTCGTTATCTATCGTAGTTATCGCTAAATCGATATCGCTACGCTCACAATTCTCATTGACTGCTCTTGAACCATGCAAAATAATCTGATCCAAATCCAATTCTTTCCCTAATTGTTGTATGAACTGAAGAATATCATCATCTAAACTGATTGTGCAATCACCCAATTTTTTCATTTAATATCACCTCTGCCTCATTATAACATACCTCATCGAATACTCCAATCATTTAATGCTCTATGGTTTCAGTCAAGTAAAAGTTGGCACTATTCTTATTTTTCCCTTACAATGCCGTTTTTCATATTTTTATCGGTACACCAACTGTGTAAGAGGCTGACTTTGAGTTCCTTTCCACTCATGTGTTTCGGTCGGTCTTTTCCCTGCAAATTGTAATATAGCAAGCAACTGGTATAACGCCAAAAAAGCATCTGGATTCGTTTTCTCCAAATGCTTTTTTGGCGTTGCCATACTCTACGACCTCTGATCCCGCAGGATTTTCTCAAAGTACTCCGGCAACGGCGCCGAAACTTCCAGATATTCTTTTGTCCGTGGGTGAAGAAACCCGATTGTCATCGCGTGGAGCGTCTGTCCCTGAAGCTTGTAAGGGCTTCTTCCGCTCGAATAGAGCGTATCGCCGAGCAGCGGATGACCGATGCTCGCCATGTGAACGCGAATCTGGTGCGTTCTTCCGGTCTCGAGCTCAAATTCCATATACGTGTAGTTCGAAAAGCGCTCCAGCACCCTATAGTGCGTGATAGCGTCCTTTCCATTCTTCTCGTTGATTGCCATCTTTTTACGTTCGACGGGATGCCTTCCGATTGGAGCATGAATTATCCCTTCGTCGTCCTTTACAACGCCACAAACGATTCCACGGTATCTGCGTGTGACGGAGTGCACCTTAATCTGCTCCGCAATCGCGACATGGCTCTCATCGTTTTTGCAGACAATCAGGGAGCCCGTGGTATCCATATCGATTCTGTGGACGATGCCGGGGCGGATTTCCCCGTTAATTCCTGAGAGGCTGTCCCTGCAGTGATACATGATGGCATTCACCAACGTTCCCGTGTAATGACCGGCGGACGGATGCACGACCATGCCTTTTGGCTTGTTGACAATCAACAGGTCATCATCTTCGTAGAGGATGTCGAGTGGAATATCTTCCGGCAGGATCGGTGTCTCCACCGCGTCCGGTATCTCCACCGACACCATGTCGTCGATGTGCAGACGGTAATTAGCTTTTCCTGCCTTCTCATTGACAAGCACATTTCCCTCCTTGATCAATTTTTGAAAAAAAGATCTCGACTGTTCCGGGAAAATGCGGCTCAGATACTTATCTAACCGCTCCTCCTCATACTCCGCCTCCACTTCAAAACTCTGTCTATTCATCTGCTTTTACCTTTTTCTTCCCCAATGGAAAAATCTTCTCGAAATCTGCTTCCTTATAATAAAATGTGCTAAACAGCAACATTCCAACAGATGCCACGACATAGATATCAGCCACATTAAAAATCGGAAAATCAATCAACTTAAAATAAAAGAAGTCTACCACATATTGTTGTGAGATACGGTCGATAAAATTCCCCACAGCACCGGCAGTCAGAAGGACACAGAGTATGTGAAGCATCCAATAGTGCTTACCGGCAGGGATGCGGACAAATGCCACAAGCACAAGAACGAGCATGACAACAGTAAACAACATTAAAATCACCTGTTTTCCCTGCATCATCCCAAAGGCAGAGCCCCGGTTCTCCAGATACTGCAATTCGAACACGCCCTCCCAGATTGGAAATGCCTGTTTTTCCTTTAAATGAACAACTGCAAGATACTTTGTCCATTGATCGAACACAACGAGCAACGCTGCAACAAGTGCACCGATTGTGCACTTTTTCCATAGATTCTGTTCCAAAACCGTACTCCTCCTAATCTAAAACGTAGCGGATTCCCTCTGAGAGATCCTCGTCCGTAAAATCGCGGTAGATGGACGCTTTCCCGACTTTTTCGAGCACAATGAATTTCACCTTTGTGCCGACCATTTTCTTATCGGACTTCGTCGCCTGAAGAATCTTATCCGCCTGATATCCGCTGACTCTCGTCGGAAAACCAAACTCCTGAAAGGTCTTTTCAATCTGTACAAATTCTTCCTCCGTGATGTTGCCCATCCGGCAGGACAAAAATGCTGCCGCAATGCACCCTAACCCGACGCACTCTCCGTGAAACAGAGAAAAATCGGATAATTTTTCGATTGCATGTCCGATGGTATGTCCAAAATTGAGCAGAGCACGCTCTCCTAACTCCCTGGCATCGCGCTCCACAACATCGCGCTTAATCAGGCAGCTCTGGTAGACGACTTCCTCCATCGTCTCAAAGTCGAGTTCTTCAATACGAGCCCTATGGTCGCGCACCCACTCAAAATATAATCTGTTTTTAATTAAACCGTGTTTTAACACTTCTCCCATTCCGGATATCAACTGCTTCTTCGGAAGCGTTTTCAAAAGATTCAGATTCATGTAGACAAGTTTCGGCTGGTAGAACGCCCCAACCATGTTTTTATACTGCATGAAATCAACTCCTGTCTTTCCGCCGACGCTGCTGTCCACCTGCGAGAGGAGCGTCGTCGGAACCTGAATAAAATCGATGCCCCTGAGATAAGTCGCCGCCGTAAATCCGGTCAAATCGCCCACAACTCCACCTCCAAATGCAATCAAAGCATCCTTGCGGTCAAAGTGGTTTAAAATTAAATATTCATATAATTTTGATACTGTATCCAGATTTTTGCTGGCTTCTCCAGCCTCAAACACAAATTCAAACAAGCATCCTTCCTCCATGGAAAGAGCTGATTTTAACGCTTCCATATGGAGCGGCGCCACATTGGAATCCGATACAATACAAAACTTTCGTTTTGCATCTGCATTCAACTTTGTGAGTTCCGTCTGCAAATTTTTAAAGCTGTCTTCTAAAACAATGTCATAAATCCATTCCTGATTTAATTTTACCGGTAAAACCTTTGCCATTCTTCTTCTCCCTATTGATATAGTTTATATTGGATGCGAAGTCTTCCCTTCTGGGTCTCTCCGCTGACTCCTTCATATACAAATCGTCCCATACCCCGGACCGATATGATTTCCCGCTCCTTACAGCAGTATGTGTTGCTTAAAATTGCTTTTCCATTGACAAATACTTTCTCTGCGCGGATCAGCTCGCTCGCCTTAGAGCGCGACAACTGGCAGACGCAGGCAATGACACTGTCAATCCGGTTTGAGGTGATGATGCCGCTCTTTTCCTCGAAGTGCTGCATCGCAACTACTTCGGAAGCATCTGCCGGCTCCACTTTAATCAGGGTATGCTTCACCTTTTCAAAGTTGTCCATAAAATACGGTGCAATCCCCTCCTCGCAGAAGAGATAGCACGCCTTCTCCCCCATGATGATATCTCCGACCTTAGAGCGGTCCACGCCAAGATTCATCAAAGAACCTAAAACATCACGATGTGTCAGCTCTTCTGCAAATTTTGGATAGGCGGGTACGATTTTTAGGCAGGTGATAGGATATTCCCAATCATAATAAAGAGCATCAGGAAGAAAAGCTACCATCTGACGCTCTGACAATTCCATCCCACCAAAAGTCTCCGTCCTTGTGTACAGCTGACTCTTAATCTGATGGTAAATATTTAGTTCATTCAAGTTAAGAAAATCGCTGAATACAACGATATCCCTGCGGTCTGCCTGCTTTGACAGATCCTCCAATCTCTTTTTACAAAGTTCCTGCTCGTTCATCTCTAAAATTCCGTCTGAATGCCGGGAACATCAAAAGAATCTACGATACTCTGAAAATCCCCGGAAATGTCAACTGATGCCGGTGTTAAAATAAATATGTAGTTAGATATTTTCTGCAGATTTCCCTGAATTGCATAGCAGGAACCGGATGCAAAATCGATAATTCTCTGTGCGATTTCTACATTGAGTCCCTCCACATTCAAAACGACTGTACGGTTGTTCAACAAAGTATCTGTAATCTCTCTTGCGTCCTCTACTGATGTTGGTTTTATTACACAAACTTCCATGCCTGCCCCCTGTTTCTTCGAATTGCGAATCGGTGTGATTTTCGGAGTCGTTCTGACCTGTCGCTCACGAGTCTTTGGCTCATCCTCGTAGAAATCATCTTCCTCCTTCTCTTTGTGAAAGGATGGTTTCTTCTTCACCGGTTCATCTATAAATTCGTCATCATCATAATCATAATCTTCGTTGTAAAACTCATCATCATCTTCCGGATTTAACCTCATCACATTTAAAAATTTATCTAAAACGCTCATTTCTTAATCTCCTATATGTAACTCTTTTCTCTCGATGGATCTTCCGCGTCGTCCCGTCTACTGTGTGCTCTTACTGTAATTGCGCGCACCAAAAATTCCGGTTCCGACACGCACCATGGTCGCTCCCTCTTCAATCGCGACCACATAGTCGCCGGTCATGCCCATGGACAGAATATCCATAGATACATTATCTATGTTTATGTCAACAGATAATTGTTTGATTTTCTTAAAATACGGGCGATTTTCCTCCGGGTCAGAGACGTTTGGAGCGATTGTCATCAGCCCTTCGATGCGCACATTTTCCAGCTTGGAGACCTCCTCCACCAAAAGGATGGCGTCCTCCGCAGTCGTTCCAAATTTGCTCTCCTCCTGCGCAATGTTAACCTCAATCAAAATTTGGATAACAATATTCTTTTTCTTTGCCTGAATGTTGATTTCCTCCGCGAGACGGTAGGTGTCAACCGAGTGAATCAATGCCACTTTTCCTGCGATATACTTCACTTTGTTGCGTTGGAGATGTCCAATCATATGCCATTTGATATCCTGCGGCATCGCCGGCATCTTCTCTGTCAGTTCCTGCACTTTATTCTCTCCGAAGCAGCGGACTCCCTCATCGTATATCTCCTGAAGCATCTCGACCGGCTTCGTCTTGCTGACTGCGATCAATGTGACTTCCTCTCTTTTTCTCCCTGCGCGTTCACAGGCCTCCTGAATATTTTTTTCCACTTCCTGTAAATTCTCTTTTAACATTTCAATCTGTTCCTTTCTTAATTTCATTTCTACTGAATCAATTGATTTTCTTTCACCTTTGCACCATTCAGTGCAATGTGATCATAAAGCGATATTCCGTAGGTTGTACCTGTTTTTACAATGCTGTACTCCTCGTTCTTATAGAGGACATCAATCTGTTTGAACACAGCATAACCCTTGTTGATATTGTAAACGCCCGGAAGCGTCGCTGTCTCTTTTCCAACCGTGTAGGTGTCCGTGGAATTCGGTTTTTGGAGAATAGTTCCATCCGGTACCTCATCCTTATCGACATAGTAATAATCCTCTGTCGCATAATAGATTGTCGGCACCACAAACGTCGGGTCGGAATCTGTCTTCACGAGAAGTCCGTCCTCATCGGAATCTCCACCCTTCAGAAAACAGGACACCGGAATCGTATAAAATTCCTTCTCCACCACGGCGGAATTTGGAATTTTCAACCCGCTTTTTTCCGACAAAAGTAGTTCTATTTCGATATAACGCTCCTTCGCGTAACGAACCATACTGCTCCGAAGCTCTAAGATAAGGTACTGCTGTCCGTCGCGCTCTGTGATGGAATAGTAGGCATACATCGTCTTGCGGTCCTTCAAAAAACGAATTTCAACAACGGTATCGTCCGCTAAACGTTCTGCCACTGTTTTGTCAATCGGCACCACAATATTCCAAATCTCACTGGTAATCATTTTGTAGACCGGCGCTCCCGCCGTGACCTCACTGTTTCCCTTTAAATTGTTTTTCTCATATGAGGACTCATCAAACATCTCCGCCGTAAAATTGTCGGTTGTCACCGTCTCAAAGCCATCGGTATAATACACCACAATCCCCGGCTGTGGCGCCGTCACCTGATGAAACGTGTTGTTTGATGCCGCGCCGGCGACGTCCGCTGAAAGGCTCTCGAGTGCATTCTGGCTTAAGGCAGCGCTAAGCATTGCGTTCACATCATCCTGAAAAGTATAAGTATTGTAAAAATTGAGAGAATTATAACTGTCCTGAAAATTGGAAATTGCGTCTTCAATCTCCTCTAAACTGTCGCCTGCGATGTTGCTGCCGTCCTCATTTGCCTCGTTGATTGCGCTTGCAATATTTCCGCTCTCGTCCACGGAGTATACCAGATTATTGACAGACACTTTTGAAGCATCCTTCTGATAGTAATTCAATGCTCCGCTGTACTCTGAATTGTAGACAGTCTCCGACCGAAGAGCAAGTCCGTTATAGCGGTTATTCTCCGCAATCGTCCCCTGCTGGACTTCGTAGACCGCAATGTGATCTTTCGTCAAATAAATCACATAATTAAAAACTAAATAGATAAATATAATTACAAATATAATAACTCCGATATTGCTCTGGAGTGGTTTTCGATATCTTACAACTTTTTTGTTCTTAGCCAACGACTTAAACCACCTTTTTTTATTCAACACTCCTATTTTACCATTTTCAAATGCATAAGACAACTTTCTATTGCCATGAATAATAAAAAAAAATCTGCTCAAACTAAGTCTGGAGAGTACACCGGTACACTTTTATATAGAAATGTAAAAATAATCTAAAGATTACAGGAGGATTGTATGAATACGAAATGGTTAGATTATACTTTGCTGACACTCGTCATCATCGGTGCTGTCAACTGGGGGCTGATTGGATTTTTCCGTTTTGACCTGGTTGCTTTTCTCTTCGGCAGCATGTCATGGCTCTCACGCATCATCTATGCAGTGGTAGGGATTGGCGGTCTCTATCTGATCAGCACCTACGGCCGCATTCGTTCCATGGACGAGGCATAAAAATACCGCCACACACCGGATGAAATCAGCCGCTGTGTGGCGGTATTTTATAAATCATATGGTTTACGATTATAGAGAAATGACAATCTTTGCCTTAGCACATTCCGGCAATTCTGTCTCGTCTTTTGAAACACTAAGAACAAATTTTACGTTAAATTTTTCACTGATTACATCGAGTTTCTCGATTGCGTGTGTAATCTGTTCCGGCGAGTCGATAAATGCAATCGTCAAAAAACTGTCGAGGTACATCTCCTCTAAGTCATTATCCTGAGATACGATTCCGCAGATAAAACCTAAAAATTCATCACAGTTGGAAATCGGATAATCAACTACATTAATCAATCTGACTTTATTGTGCAGCTCATACATGTGTTTCTGACTCTTGTCGAGATAAACGATGTTCCCGGAAGCGCTCTCCACAGATGAATTGACTTTTCCTAACAGTTCTTTGGTCTTACCTTTTCCCTTAACTCCTGAAATAATCTCTATCATTGTCATTTCCTCCTAATCTGTATATCCTCTAAAATATACAATATAGATAAAAAAATTAATTCTCATACATTAATTATAGTATAGTTACCTATAAAATACAACCGCTATTTCGTTAGGGTTGTTTCACGAAGGCCTATCAGTTAATGTTTTGATCTTGTGGCTCAC
>CAZBUW010000011.1:0-44676 GCA_964495195.1 uncultured Roseburia sp. | reverse complement strand
GATATTAAGAGATTCTAATTCATTTCCCAATCTCGCAAAACAGTATCTCTTTTTGCGAGATGTAACAAAATTATGTAAACCTGCCCTCGAGATGCGTCCCTGTCGAACAAAAGGGTGCGTCCCCATTGAACAAAAGGGTGCGTCCCTGTCGGACAAAAGGGTGCGTCCCCGTCGAACAAAAGGGTGCGTCCCCGTCGAACAAAAGGGTGCGTCCCCACTGAACAAAAGGGTGCGTCCCCGTCGAACAAAAGGGTGCGTCCCCGTTGAACAAAAGGGTGCGTCCCCGGCGAGCGTCTCCGGCGAGCGTCCCCAGCGGCATTTTACACTTGCCTTTCTCGGCGGACTTGCTATAATAGGGGATAGGAATTTAAGGAAAAGCAGGAGGAAGTTTGTTGTGAAGATTATTATTGCGGGAGACGGCAAAGTCGGCAGAACTTTGACGCGCAAGCTTTCCGGAGAAGGTCATGATCTGACCTTGATTGATTCAAATCAGGACGTGATAGAGACCAGCGTGGAGCAGTATGATGTCATGGCGATGCAGGGCAACTGTGCGTCAATGCAGGTATTGTTAGACGCCGGAATTAAAAATACAGATTTATTGATTGCTGCCACAGGACAGGATGAGATTAATCTCCTCTGTTGTATGACAGCACATGGATTGAATAACAAGTTACATACAATCGCCCGTATCCGCAACCCTGAATACACCAATCAGATTTTTGGGATGCGGGATATTTTTGCGTTATCGATGGTCGTGAACCCGGAGCGTCAGACGGCGCGCGAGATTGAGCGGCTGATTAAATATCCCGGATTTTTGAGGCGGGAGACTTTTGCAAAAGGGAGCGTGGAGATTGTGGAATTGCGTGTGAACGAGGACAGTAAACTCTGCGACGTCGCACTCAACGACCTTGAGAGCATCGTAAAATGTAAAGTCTTAGTCTGTGTGGTTATGAGGGATGGCGTGGTGGAGATTCCGGGCGGTAATTTTGTGATGCGAAAGGGAGACCGGATTTTTGCGACGGCGCCGACGAACACGCTGGCGACGCTTTTGAAAAACCTCGGAATTATCACACATAAAGTAAAACGTGTCATTTTGTGCGGTGGTGGAACCATCAGCTATTATCTGGCACAACAACTGCAAAAAAGCGGCATCGTGGTGCAGCTGATCGAACAGGACAGGGAACGCTGCGTTGAACTTGCGAACCGTCTTCCAAAGGTCTGCGTCATCAATGGGGATGCCAGCAATCAGCTTTTGCTGGAGCGCGAGGGAATAGATGCCAGCGATGCTGTTGTCACGATGACGGGACTCGATGAGATGAATATGATTATTTCTCTATATGCGCAAAAATGCGGCGTGAACCAGGTCATCACCAAGGTGGGGCACATGGAAAACAGCAGTGTTCAGGACAGCCTTTCCCTGGGGAGTGTGGTCTGTCCGAAAGAACTCTGCTGTAATGATATCGTGCGCTATGTCCGCGCTATGCAGAACACGACAGGAGCTGCACTCACGGTGCACACGATTGCAGACGGGCATGCGGAGGCGCTCGAATTCGTGGTGGAGGAGTCCTTCTCGTACTGCGGAGTGCCACTCAAGGATTTAAAGACAAAAAGGGGCGTCCTGATTGTATGCATCACCCGCAAAAATGTGACTGAACTGCCAAACGGTGACTCGACCATTGAAGTCGGAGATACGGTTATTGTAGTTGTAAACGGCGATATGGTGGTACTCCAACTTGAGGATATTTTTGATAAGGGCTCGCATTCGGTAACGGGAGCCTGGAAAGGTATGGTCACGGAAGATGAATTATAAAATGATGGGGCGTATCCTGTCAGAGATTTTGATGATTGAGGGAATCTTCATGATTCCTGCGCTTTTTATCAGTATCCATGACGGAGATTCCTTGGCGATTTACGGCTTTTCGGTTGCAATACTGATTATTGCGCTGGTATCCGGAATCATGCTTTTGATTTGCAAAAATGCGGAGCGCAAGTTTTACGCGAGGGAGGGACTTGTATCCGTCGGAATCAGCTGGTTTGTGATGGGATTGTTCGGATGCGTGCCGTTCTTTGTCTCGCGGGAAATCCCTTCCTATATAGATGCGCTTTTTGAGATTGTATCCGGTTTTACCACCACGGGAGCTTCTATTCTGACGAACGTGGAGGGGCTGACGCGCGGTATGCTGTACTGGAGAAGCTTCAGCCACTGGCTCGGCGGAATGGGCGTGCTTGTCTTCCTGCTTGCCGTCGTCCCGACAGGCGAGCGGAATGAGGGATTTACGATGCACCTGCTGCGTGCGGAGAGCCCGGGACCAAACGTTGGGAAACTTGTGCCGCGCATGCGCAGCACGGCGAGAATCCTGTATATTTTGTATATTTTGCTGACGGTGCTTAACGTAATCTTTTTACTGCTGGGAGGAATGCCGGCATTTGATGCGGTCTGTACAGCGCTTGGAACCGCGGGAACCGGCGGATTCGGAATAAAAAACGACAGTATGGCAGGTTACAGTCCTTACATCCAGAATGTCTGCACGGTGTTCATGCTGTTGTTCGGTGTGAATTTCAGCTGTTACTATCTCCTGGTGATGAAACAGTTTAAGGCAGTCTGGAAGGATGAGGAACTGCGGTTGTATATCGGAATCATACTCACCAGCATCGTGCTGCTCACACTCAACGTCAGAAGCATGTTCGGTTCTCTCGGGGAGACTTTGAGACATGTGGCGTTTCAGGTGGCGAGTATCATTACCACGACGGGATTTGCCACGGTGGATTTTGATCAGTGGCCCGCCTTCTCCAAGGCGATCATATTAGGGCTGATGGTGGTCGGAGCCTGCGCGGGGAGTACGGGCGGCGGTCTCAAATGCGGACGGGCGCTTCTCATTTTTAAGAACCTAAAGCGCAACACCAGACGGATTGTCAATCCGCAGAAGGTTGAGGTTGTGCGCAACAACGGTCAGATGGTCAGCGAAAAAGTGCTCGACAATACGAACACCTATCTGGCGGCGTATGTGATTATCATCATGGTGAGTGTATTAGTAATCTCGCTGGACGGGTTGTCTGTGACGACCAATATATCCGCGGTGCTGTCCTGTTTCAACAATATCGGGCCGGGGCTTGATCAGGTCGGGCCGGTCTGCAATTATTCCGTTTTTGGAACATTCTCAAAGATTGTGCTCTTAATTGACATGCTTGCCGGGCGGTTGGAGATTTTTCCGATTTTGATTCTGGCATCAAAGAGCACATGGCGCAGGAGATAAGAAAGGCAGAAAAATGAAATATCAGACGAAAAATGAGCTGGAACATTTTTTGTTTCAGGAATCCTATCTATCAGAAATCCGGATGGGGAGCGGCACTTTTTATGCGGTGTTAGATCATGTGACAATTCAGCCGGAGAACAGCTGCAACCGCGACATCCGCCAGATGAGGACGAATCAGCTGCACCTTACAATTGAGGGCGCAGAGATTAAGGCGTTTGTAAAAGAAGGTTATCAGGTTTACGATGCCAACGGTAAATTGCTCCGCAGGGAACCGGATGTACCGGTCGCACCGGAGGAGTATCGGGAGGCGTTTGAGGATTTGCAGGGCGCGGAGATTTATTCCATCGAAAAAAAAGATGACGTATACGTCTTCTCCATCAACACGGAGGAGCAGACCGTTCTGCTCGAAGTGACAGGGGTGTCGGATGTCGAAGCGTGGGACAGATTTATGAATTTAGAGAGTACATTTTAAACAGGGACAGGTTTTATAGTATGCTGCCGTCCGGGCGAGTCAGATTGCCCGGGCGGCAGTATTTTTATCGAATAGGATTCGGGTAGGATGTTCCGGAAAAAATGCAAATTTTATCAAAGTGACTGATAAAATCCGCTTTGGGAATGGAATCGTCGAAAAAATGGTTGAATTTGCGTGTTTTTAAAACGAATCCGTTTGCAATGGAGAAAGAATATTGGCTATAATATACATATGACGAGGGGAAAAGATTTTAAAAATATGCAAATAGCACAAAGAAAAAGTGCGTGCAGAAAAAATCTTTCGTCAATATGAATATTTCTATGGGAGGAAATAACGTATGAAAAGAAAACTTGTATCAATGTTAATGGTGGCAACAATGGCGGCATCCCTGCTGGCAGGCTGCGGCGGAAGCGATAGCGGAAGCACAGACGACAACGGCGGCGGCAATGATGCAGCGACAACGGAGAACGGCGGCGCAGCAGCTTCCGACGACGATGCCTCAGAGGGTGGACACAAACTCACTGCGTGGGCATGGGATGCAAACTTCAACATTCCTGCACTCAAAGCTGCGGAAGCTGACTACAAAGCAAACGTTGATCCGGAGTTCGAACTCGAGATTGTAGAGCAGTCCCAGTCTTCCGATATTGAGGATGCGGTCACACTGGCAGGTTCCGCGGGAGATTACAGCACACTGCCGGACATCGTTTTGTTCCAGGATCACTATATCCAGCGCTACGTTGCAGATTATCCGGACGCATGGACACCGGTGGACGATGCGGAAGTTGACTGGTCTGACTTCGGAGCAGAGAAGTTATCTTACTCCACAATCGACGGAACACACTACGGATTCCCTGTGGACAACGGAACGGTTATCTTTGCATACAGAGTAGATCTGTTGGAGCAGTGCGGATATTCCATCGACGACATGACAGGAATCTCATGGGCGGATTTTATTGAAGTCGGTGAGAAAGTTTACAACGAGACTGGAAAATATTTACTGTCCATGGACGGTGACGGAAATGACCTTGTGTACATGATGCTTCAGGCGGAAGGCGAGTCGCAGTTCAAAGACGGCAAACCATATATCACAGAGAATGAGAAATTGGTTGAGATTATTGAAGTCATCGAAGAGATGATCGAAAAGAATGTACTCTATCTTGCAAATGACTGGTCTGACTACACAGATCAGACAATCATCGGCGACATGGTTGCAGGCGTTATGAACGGTAACTGGATTATTCCTACCATCGAGCAGGTGGCGGAGAACAGCGGAAAATGGGAAATCACAACCATGCCTACATTAGCAGGCGGTGAAGGATATGCATCCAACGGTGGATCTTCCCTCTACGTTACATCCAACTGCAAGGATGCAGCTTTGGCAAAATCTTTCTTAGCATACACATTCGGCGGAAGTACAGCTACTTACGATGCAGCGCTCACAGACGGCGGTGTTATCACAACCTGTATCTCAGCAGGTACATCCGATGTTTACAATCAGGGCGTTGAGTACTTCAACAATACACCGATCTATGCACAGATTGTTGAGATGGGCTCTCATGTAAAAGTCATTGAGCAGAGCGATTACCACTACACATGTCGTGAACAGATTGCAGCGGCAATCATCGACATCCAGCAGAATGGAACGGATGTTGAGACAGCATTGAAGGCAGCGGAAGACCAGCTGAACTTCGCAATGGGTAACTAATCCGGGCAAATATTTTAAAAAAGAACGGGGAATCGGGCTTCCGACTCCCCGTTTATGGCAAAAGGGGGTCTTTTTAAAATGAAGAAGAAAAAAGGAATGAGCGTGCTCGCTAAACAGCATGCAGCGGGCTGGGCGTTTTTGACCCCGGCATCTATTTTGATAGTAATCATGAGTTTTTACCCGATTTTTCAAGCGATTTTCACCTCGTTAAAAACCGGTTCCAGCGCGAATATGAGCTGGGCAGAGCCGATTTTTTACAATTACAAACGAATGTTCCAGGATCAGCTATTCCGACGTTCCATCGGGAATACGTTCCTGTATTTACTGATAGAAGTGCCAATCATGCTCGTACTGGCGATGCTCTTGGCACAGATTCTTAACAACAAGGACTTGAAGTTCAGAGGATTTTTCCGGACCTGTGTATTCCTGCCTTGCGCGACCTCACTGGTATCTTACTCTTTGATTTTTAAATCACTGTTCGCGACACAGGGACTGATGAATACTATCCTGCTAAAACTGGGTATCATACAGGAGAACATCAATTTTCTCGGGACAGCGAGCACGGCAAAGGCGATTATCATTATCGCGCTGATCTGGAGATGGACCGGATACAACATGGTATTCTTCCTCGCCGGACTGCAGAACATCGAATACTCTGTCTATGAGGCGGCAAAGATCGATGGGGCGAGCGGTTGGAAAACCTTCTGGCGCATCACCGTACCTCTTTTAAAACCGACCATCGTAATGACAGTCATCATGTCAATCAACGGTACTTTACAGTTGTTCGACGAGTCCGTCAATTTGACCAGCGGCGGACCGGCCAATGCGACAATCACAATGTCCCACTACATCTATAACAATTCATTTGGAAATGGTGTGGCGAACTTCGGATATGCTTCGGCGATGTCATTTTTAGTATTTATCATGGTGGCAGTTCTTGCCTTTATCAACATGAAAGTAGGTGATAAACGTGACTAAGAAAAAACGTACTTCACATATTCAGAGAAAATTGATTCCGTCCTACATTTTTCTTGCCATTGTCTCCTTTATTTCGGTGTTCCCGTTCTACTGGATGATTACAGCGGCGACCAATACTTCCGTGGAGGTGGCGAGAGGAAAAATTACATTCGGCACACATGCGATTGAGAATTTCCAGAAGCTTATCGCGGGACAGAATCTCTGGGGAGCGCTCGGAAATTCCTTCCTCTA
The DNA here is from genome assembly GCA_964495195.1 of uncultured Roseburia sp. Lineage (GTDB taxonomy): Bacteria > Bacillota > Clostridia > Lachnospirales > Lachnospiraceae > Roseburia. Next base: position 38,036 of record CAZBUW010000011.1, on the reverse strand, counting down.
CGCGGGAGTGCAGACCGTTGTGGCACTTCTCGTCTGTTCGCTCGCAGGTTACGGATTCGAATTGTACCACGATAAGCAGAAGGATCAGGTATTTTCCTTCCTGCTGCTTGCGATGATGGTGCCGCAGGTTGCAACGATGATTCCGCTGTTTAAGATGATCTCAAAAATGGGACTCCTCAACACAGTGTGGGCGTTTATTTTACCGTCGATTTCGACTCCGTTTTTGATTATGATGTTCCGGCAGAACTCCAGAAACTTCCCGGTGGATATCTTAGAGGCGGCACGTATCGACGGACTCAGCGAGTTTAAAATCTTTTTTAAGATGTATATGCCGGTCATGAAATCGACCTATGCGGCGGCGGCAGTTATCACGTTTATGAATGCATGGAACGCCTACCTGTGGCCGAAGGTTGTGATGAACGACAGCAAGGCGCAGACCATGCCGATGCTGATTGCAAACCTCGCAGCAGGATATACGGTTGACTATGGTTTGTTGATGATGGGTGTGCTGTTCTGCTCTGTTCCAACGATGGTCATCTTCTTCGTTTTACAGAAACAGTTTGCAGAAGGTATCACCGGCGCCGTCAAATAGGAGGAACAGCAGATGGGAGTATTTGATTACGGGAAACTGAGTGACCCGGCTTTTTTCCGGGAGAACCGGCTTGCGGCACATTCGGATCATGTGTGCTACCGCAGTATGGCGGAGCTTGCGCGCGGTGAGAGCAGCTACCGCTATTCGTTGAACGGCCTCTGGAAATTTCACTACGCAAAGAATTTAGACTGCGTGATTTTGGGCTTTGAAAAAGAAAACTACAATTGTAGGAGCTGGGATGATATCCGGGTTCCTGCGCACATCCAGATGGAGGGATATGACGCGCCGCAGTACGCCAATGTCGCATATCCGTGGGACGGCAGGGAAGAATTAAAGGAGGGGGAGATTCCGAAAGAATTTAACCCGGTGGCAAGTTATGTCAAATATTTTGAGATTCCGCGCGAACTGAAAGGCCAGCGCATCATCGTCTCCTTCCAGGGCGCGGAGAGCGCTCTGGCGGTGTGGCTGAACGGAACCTACATCGGATACGCGGAGGATTCTTTTACACCGTCTGAATTTGAGCTGACCGATGTGCTGAAAGAGGGCGAAAACAAACTTGCCGTGCAGGTGTTCAAGTGGGTGTCCGGGAGCTGGTGTGAGGATCAGGATTTCTTCCGCTTCAGCGGTCTCTTTCGCGATGTCTATCTCTACGGCGTCCCGAAGGTGCACCTTCGCGATATCAGAATCCGTACCCTCTTAGATGACGATTACCGGGATGCCGTTTTGGATCTGACGCTTCGGACAGAGGGCAGCGGCACGGTGGAACTCTCTCTGTGCGACGGCGAGGAGATTGTTTTTTCGCAGGAGGAAAAAATCGGAGGCGGAACGCATTATGCATATCCGGTCAAAGCGCCGAAGCTTTGGAGCGCAGAACAGCCGAATCTCTACGAGCTGATTGTGAAGGTAAAAGATGAAGCGGGAGATCTGATTGAGGTGACAAGGCAGTATGTCGGTTTCCGCCGCTTTGAGATGAAGGATCACATGATGTGCTTAAACGGCAAGCGTATTGTCTTTAAAGGGGTCAACCGCCATGAATTCAGTTCGAGAACGGGGCGCGTGGTGTCCTACGCGGAGCTGGAGAAAGATATTTTTACCATGAAGAGGAACAATATCAATGCCGTCCGCACCTGCCATTATCCGGATGACTCAAGAATCTATGAGCTCTGTGATAAATACGGGCTCTACATGATTGCAGAGAATAACCTGGAGTCCCACGGCTCCTGGGACCCGGTCATGCGCAAACTTCCGGGTTACAGTGAAAAGACGGTGGTTCCGGGGGATAACACGGACTGGAATGAACTCATGTTAGACCGCGTGGATTCGTGCTACGAGAGGGATAAGAACCATCCGGCAATCCTCATCTGGTCGTGCGGAAACGAGGCTTTCGGCGGCAGGGTCATCTACAATATGTCGAATCGTTTCCGGGAACTTGATCCGGACCGGCTGGTTCACTATGAGGGTGTCTTCAACGACAGAAGATACAACGACAGCAGTGACATGGAGAGCCAGATGTATCCGTCCGTGGAGCGGATCAAGGAATTTTTGCAGAAGGATCGGAGCAAGCCGTTCATCTGCTGTGAGTATACGCATGCCATGGGCAACTCCTGCGGTGCGATGCACAAATACACCGACCTGACGGATACGGAGCCGCTGTATCAGGGAGGATTTATCTGGGATTACATCGATCAGTCCATCTACACGAAGGACCGTTACGGAAGAGAGTATTTAGGTTACGGCGGCGACTTTGGCGACCGGCCGACCGACTACAATTTTAGCGGAAACGGAATCGCCTACGGGGGCGAGCGCGAGCCTTCCCCTAAGATGCAGGAGGTAAAATACAACTACCGCAACATCGACGTCAAAGTCGGGGAGTATTCCATCGAGGTTGTCAACAAGAATTTGTTTGTGAATACCAACCGATTCGACTGTGTTCTCACCGTGAAAAAGGAGGGCAGGGAGATTGCGGCCATTCGCATCGAGACAGCGGTAGACCCGCTGGCGAAGGACAGCTATCCACTGTCAAAAGAACTGCAAAAGACCTGGGAGGAGCCGGGCGAGTACGTCGTCAATGCCTCCTTCCGCCTGAAGGAGGACTGTGCATGGGCGAGGGCCGGGTATGAGGTCGCGTTTGGCGAGCGCATTTTTACAGTCGAGGGCGAGCAGGAACCGGGGAGAAGACCGCCTGTCCGGGTGGTTCACGGAAGACTCTATATCGGCGTGAAGGGAGAGCATTTCGACGCGCTGTTCTCCGAGAATGTGGGAGGTCTCGTCTCCTATCGCTACGGTGGAAAAGAGATGATTCAGCAGGTACCGAAACCGAACTTCTGGAGAGCACCTACCGACAACGACATGGGATGCGGCAACCAGTACCATGCGGCGCAGTGGAAGATTGCGAGCATGTATGTGACCCACAAGGACCCGGCGACAAACCGGAATATTCCGCCGGTGTTAGAAGAGTATGAAGACCATGCCCGGATTACCTACATCTACCACATGCCGACGACGCCGGAGAGCACCGTCAAGGTCAGCTATGATGTCTACGGCGACGGTGAGATTGCGGTGACGATGCACTATGATCCGGTGGAGGGACTGCCGGAGATGCCGGAGTTTGGAATGATGTTTAAGCTCGATGCAGATTACGATACCATCGAGTGGTACGGAAACGGGCCCCAGGAGACCTATGCAGACCGCAGAGAGGGTGCAAAGTTAGGCATCTACCACAACAAAGTGTCCGACAATATGTCGGCATATCTGATGCCGCAGGAGTGTGGCAATAAGACAGAGGTGCGCTATGCGAAGGTTACGGATGCGAGGGGAAGAGGCATGATGTTCTCCGGGGATGGCATGAACTTCTCTGCGCTTCCGTATTCCCCGCATGAGATAGAGAATGCATGGCATGCGTTTGAACTGCCGGAAGTCCACTATACTTACGTCAGAGTCAGCGCGGCCCAGATGGGCGTGGGAGGCGACGACAGCTGGGGGGCAAAAGTCCATCAGGAGTACCGTCTCAGTTCTGCCTGTGAGCGAAGTTTTCAATTTTGTTTCAAAGGAATTTAATGCATAATTCTCCATATCTTACAGATACTAACAACACAGCAATACAGCAGACGCCCCGCAGAGAGGGCGCCCAAAGTACAAAAACGAATGTATCTGTAAAATGGAGGGATTGACAAGATGAAAGCAACAGGAATCGTTCGACGTATAGATGATCTGGGTCGTATTGTAGTGCCGAAGGAGATTCGCAGAACCCTGCGCATCCGGGAGGGCGACCCGTTAGAGATTTTTACCGACCGGGAGGGTGAGATTATTTTGAAAAAATATTCGCCCATCGGAGAGCTCGGTCAGTTTGCCGGTCAGTATGCGGAGAGCCTCGCACAGACCACGGGACACCTCGTCTGCATCACAGACCGCGACCATGTGATTGCGGCGTCCGGCAACGGCAGGCGCGATTTTGACGGAAAGCCGATCAGCAAGCAGATGGAAAACCTGATTGAGGAGCGCAGAAACGTGCTCGCAGGAAAAGGTGCGAAAGGATTTGTGAAGGTGACGGCGGACGACAAGGAGGAGTATGACGAACAGGCAATCAGCACAATCATCTGTGAGGGGGATGCTATTGGGGCGGTCGTGCTCTACAGCAAGGAGGAAAAGGGCAAGATGACGGAGACCGAGAGCAAACTTGCGGCAGCGGCTGCTGGATTTCTCGGAAGACAGATGGAACAATAGAAAAAACGTACTTCAAATTTCAGCGATTTGAAGTACGTTTTTTTAGAGTAAATCCAAAAAGATATGCCAGAACATGCCAAGCCAGCCGGCGATTGAAAGAAACCAGGAGAAGTAGTATCCTATGCGGTAAAAGATTCCCCTCTTGTGTTTTAACACAATGATATCGACGTAACCGAGGATAATCATGCCCCAGGCAGAAAGAAAGTGCTCGGCAGTGATATTGTAGCGGGCGTCGGCAAGTGGAATTGGCAGAAGCAGGGCAAACATCAGCACAATCAGGCTGTAGATGCGCCCAAAGATGAAAGCGGGTGAAATTGGCGTATTCTCAGAGTCGATGGTGATGTCAGCCGGCAGCCACTGAAATTTTGGATGAGGTTTGACATAGAGCGTCAAAGCGGGTCTGCCCGCAGGAGGAAAAGAGGAGATACCGTAGACCTTCCCCTGATAGTGCAGAAAATAGCTGAGCTGAATGGTGGGCGCGTTGCGGTCGGCGACGATGATATCGTAGCTGTCTGCAGGAATATTTACTTTGTATGGTGCCCTTGTCTTGCGGGTGGCGAGAACAAAGATAAACAGCCCCAGAGATACAAGTGCGTATATACTCATATAGCCGGTAAGTTCGCGGTTCCGCGGAAGCCAGTACAAAAACCCAAGTGTGGAGCCGGCGAGAAACATTGTGACCATGAAATATCGTCGGAAAGTGAGCAGCCACTTCCACTTGCAAAAAATACAGGCAAAGCCGAGGACGGCGAAAATGTATGCGAGATATCCCATGGTTAAGCCTCCGTTCCGTTCTGATAGTAGGCATCCAGCCGCTCCAGAAAATTCTGGCGTTCGATATCGCTGAAGCCGTGGAAGAAGACCTGATCGATATCCTTATGGTCGAAGAGAAAGTTATACTCATCTCCGATATGTCCCTCCGGGTAAAGGACGCCCATGTAATCGTATTCTTTTTGCGGGGTGTCCTTACCGGTCTGCTTGATACCGCAGATCATCAGTCGTTTTTTTGAATTTTTTAACAGTACAATACTTCCGATTGGCAATAAATCTTTAATCATAGTGAAATCCTTTCTTACTTATAAATTATTATTTTTTAAACCAGCTTGCGATAGAGCTGCCGGAATCACAAATAAAATCAGAGAAATGCTCTGCGATATCTTTACCGGTGAAATGCTCGAATGCGGCGTTTGCACCGGCGACAACAGCGGCGCCGCCGGCTGCGACGAGGATGGCAGGAGCGCCGACAACACCAACGAATGCAAGTCCGGCGCCGACCGCTGCGGTAGCGCCAACGCCGAGGAAGACGTCGACACCCGTCTCGATGATGGTCTCTGCGACAGCCCTCTCTGCAGAGATGTCGCCATTTTGAAATTCTTCGTAATTGTCATAACCGTCAGTGGCCAGAGTGAGACCGACACCTGCCCACTTAGCGACAGCACCGGCGCCTTTTCCGAGAGTGGAGAGATCTGTAAACTCGTCGAGTTCTTTGCCGAGAGCTGTTTTCAGATATTCTGAGAAGGAAAGACCGGGCGCGGTTCCCTCCGGCATATATGCCGCAATGCCAAATGCATTCTTTAAGGCCTCGGACCAGCCGCTCTCCGCAACATCCGTAAAAAAAGCGAACTGATTGATGGATGAATTTAAAATGTCCGCCAAAACAGTTGCATTAATTTCTTCTCCCGTAATACGTGAGAGCAGCATTTTCAGGTATGGTGTCATTGCTGACGGAATACTTCCAGTGCTGCGCAAGAGATCCCAAAGGATACTCAAATCAGCATCCGAATCATTGAAATTCATATCTGTTCCGGAAGCGGCAGTTGGTTCTACATCGGATACATTGCCCTGAAGAATGGCAAGTTCCGCTGCCTGATAGGTGCGTGCAGTATTCTCCAGTGTGGTCTTTAAGGTTGTGATATCGGAAATCTCATTCCGCATGCTGCCCAGAATCACATTGAGAGCAGATTTTATTTCTCCAAAAGATGCGGAGCTCAAACTATTTTTAACATTTTCCAGGTCATCTGTCAATGAGTTACACTGTTGTGTGACGTTGGTGAAGTCATTTGATAGTGCAAGTAATTTGACTGGATTTACTTCAAAAATTCCTTCCATGATAGTGCCTTCTTTCTTAATATGATATCTCTTTTATGAAATCTAGTGTCTGAACCAATTTGTGATGGAGGAGCCGGTTTTGCAGAGGGCATCGGCGGCGTGTGAGCCGATATCCTTTCCGGTCGCTTTGGCGGAGACGATATTAGCAGCTGCGGTGAGTCCGATACCGAGGCCTGCAATGAGCCAGACAGGAGCTGGGATGCCCCCGGAAGCTGCGCTGCCGGCATCGGCGGTGTGGGCGAATGTTGCAACTTCGGCCGCGTTTCCAAAATTTTCTGCTCCGGCAGAATTTCCGCCCGATAGGTATGTCTGGGGAGTATTGACGCCCTGTACGATGTCGCTGACAGCAGAACTGCGCCAGTTAGAGACAGCACCGGCTCCCTTAGAAGCTGCGCCGGTGCCATTAGAGGCAGTACCGGTGCCCTTAGAAGTTGCGGTGGTTCCGCCGGAAGCCGCTCCGGCTTCGTCTGAGGCAGAAGAGCTCTCTGTGAGTGCGGCAGGTTCATCTGCCAGATTCTTGCACACATATTCCTGAAACGGAAGTCCTGCCTGAGTTTTCTCCGGCATGGAGGCATTGACCCCTAAAGTTTTCTTCAGGGTATCCGCCCAGCCATTGGTCAGAATCTTCTGCAACAGGGAATCCTGATTTGAGGAAGCATTTAAAATATCAGAGAAAAGAAGCCCGCTGATGAGTTCCTTGGTGAGCTCAGAGAGCAATGCAACTACATAAGGAATCATTATAAGTGGGATAAAGCCGGTATTGTTTAGAAGATTCCATAATTGCTCCAATGTGAAATCTTCGTCTGAGCTTTCGGGAAGATTCTCTGTCGAAGGAGAGCTCTCTGTTTTCATATTCGATATATTTGTCTGTAAAATTGCATTTTCTGTGTGTTGATATGTGTATACAATCTCTTCCAGGGAAGTTTCCAAGAGAGTGATATCAGATGCTTCGTCGTCGATTTCTTCAATGACAGAGTTGAGAACCGGTTTTACTTCATCAAAAGAATTGTTGCGCAAATCGTTTTTGATGTACTCGAGGTCTGCAATAATGGTACTGCATTGATGCCTCATTTTGTCATAACCATTCGACAGTGCTAGTAATTTTGCTGGATTTATGTCAAAATTGTCATTCATATCTTTGTTGTGTATCTCCCTTCTGAAATTAAAATTCATATTGGTATAATCTAAGCGCTATTATAATAACACAAATAAGAAAAAAAAGTAAATTTGGGGATGAATGACATGGAAAATGGTATGAATAACCAGTTTTGACAATTGATATCTGGAGAAATATACTATATAATTCCATAAGAATAAATTTTGTGTGAAAGAGGGCACAGGACGGAGGAAGGATGAGTTTTTTGACAACATATGCGACGGATGCCGGGAACGTAAAGCCGGTGAATCAGGACGCATTATTAATCAAGACTGCAGTTGTGGATGATGTGGAAGTAATGTTGTTGTGTATCTGTGATGGTATGGGGGGATTGTCTATGGGGGAACGCGCAAGTGCGCATGTGATTCGGAGATTTTCCGAATGGTTCAATCGTTGTCTGCCGGATGTGATGGCAACAGAAGACAGAGAGGGGGTTATCAGTGAGCAGTGGGTAGAACTTTTAGAGACAGCCAATGTGAGGCTTGCGGAGTTCGGAAAAGAACAGGGAATCAATCTTGGAACGACCTGCACCACTATGTTAATCTGGGGAAAAGAATACTATGTAATCCATGTGGGGGATAGCCGTGTCTATGAAATAACGGATAAGATTGAACAGCTTACGAGTGATCAGACTGTACTTGCCAGAGAGATTGCGATGGGGCGGGTGCGACCGGAGGACGCAGAGTCTGATGCGCGCGGAAGCGTTTTGCTCCAATGCGTTGGGGCATCGCAAAATATCGATCCGCAGTTTTTTAAGGGGAAAATCAGGGAGAATGCAGTGTACCTGCTGTGCAGTGATGGGTTTCGGCACAAGGTAACAGCAGAAGAATTCCGAAAGGGATTTGCGCCGGATGAGATGACGGATGAACGTAAGATGGAGCGGCAGTGCAACTATTTTGTTGAACTTAATAAATCACGGGAAGAAAGAGATAATATTACGGTTCTTCTTGCAAAAATACAAGATTAAAAGATCAGGGGCAGAGAAATGTTAGAAAACGGAACAATCATCGATGGAAAATATAAAATTTTAAACAAGATTGGGCAGGGAGGAATGAGTGTTGTCTATCTTGCCATGAATGAGAAAGCGAATAAGCAGTGGGCAATTAAAGAGGTCCGGAAAGATGTCTCAAAGGATTTCGAGATTATCCGACAAGGGCTGATTACAGAGACAAATCTGTTGAAAAAACTGAATCACCCGAATCTCCCTAGCATTGTAGACGTAATTGATACAGAGGATACGTTTCTAATTGTCATGGATTACATAGAGGGAAATCCGCTTACAGTACTGCTGGAAGAAAATGGGGCGCAGCCGCAGGATCTGGTTATCTCAATCGCACTGCAGATGTGTGATGTGTTATCGTATCTTCACACGCGGGAAAAACCTATTATATATCGCGATATGAAGCCCGCTAACATTATGCTGAAACCGAGTGGGGAGGCAATTTTGATAGATTTTGGGATTGCAAGAGAGTACAAGCAGCAGAACGCAGCAGATACGACATGCCTCGGGACGCAAGGATATGCAGCGCCGGAACAGTTTGGAGGTCAGGGGCAGACGGATGAGAGAACGGATATTTATTGTCTGGGGGCGACGCTCTATCATCTGCTGACGGGACATAATCCGAGCGAACCGCCATATGAAATGTATCCAATTCGATATTGGAATGAAAAACTTTCTTCTGGTCTGGAGGAGATTATTTTGACCTGTACGCAGAAAAATCCCGAGGACCGTTACCAGAATTGCGAAGAATTGCGTTATGCGTTGGAACATTATATGGAGATGGATGACGCTTACCGGAGAAAAGAGAGGAGACAGCTCCGCACGTTTGGAAGTCTGGTGGGAATGGCGGTTTTGTTTCTTATAATGGCAATTGTATTTCAGACGATGGAGAATTCGTTAAAAAATGAAAATTACGAGACGTATTTGTCAGATGCGTTGTCGGTTTCGTCGTATGAATCGGCTCTTTCCTATTATAAAGATGCAATTTATCTCGAACCTCAAAAACAGGAAGCTTATATGGCACTTTTGGATAAGATGCTGGAGGATGACAATTTTTCCGAGGATGAGGCATATACATTTCGGGAGATTCTGCAATATAAAAAAAGTAACGAGGAAAGCTGTGAGGATGCATTGATGAAAAACAGTGCGGCATACGATGAATTTTCTTATCAGTTGGGACTTGCATATTTTTATTCTTATGAGGAGAACGGAAATAAGAACAATGCTAAGAAATGGTTAAAGGTCGCATCAGAATCAAAAACACTGGATGAAAATAAGGTAGAGCGCTCGACAAGGCTTTTAAAGATATCAGAATATTATCTCAGAATTGGTGTGCAGAGCAAGTGGGGGGATGAGTCTACCTCTTACAAAGATTATTGGGAAGATATGAAAGTGTTGTCAGAGGGAAATCTGGTTGAGATGGATAATGAAGTTACAGCATTGATGATGTATAACGAGATTGCATATCAGATTGCAACGAATGCACAGAAATTTACGGACGCAGGGGTTGAGAAAGAGGAGATGGAAGACATGTTGGAGCAGATTGTACAACATGTAGATTCCGATATTAAGATAACAGAGCAAAATCAGCAGAGGATTGAGGAATTGCTGAGCAAGGTAGGGCAGAATGTTGAAAATGCAGAGCGGGAATTGGAGATAAATGCATCTGTACAGAAGGAGGAAGAGCAAGATGATTCTGATGACTAGCAAAATTACGTTATATAGTAACTTAAGGACGTCCTTCTTTGTTTTATGCGCTGTATTTTTGGCAATTGGCATTATCTATGGGGTTCGCGTAAGAATTGTCTCTATCATACAAAAGTATTTTGGGTTTGAAAAGAGAAGAGAGATTGCAAGAAGACAGTCCAGGGGCTACGTCGCGGGGGAGACAACCGCTAAGATGCGGGTGATACAGCATGATATGGGAAGAGCCGGAGGCAGGAGCAGCGGTCCGCTTGACAGAAAATATATTGATGTCTCCCAGGTGAAAACAGGAAAAATTCCAAGGTCCAAAAGGTTGCAGCCTTCAAGAAAATTGCAGCCGGAGGAAGGCACAGTCGCACTGAGCGGGGGGGCAGACGAGACAACGGTACTCGGAACGGGAGCAGATGAGACGACGGTACTCGGAACGGGGGTAGATGAGACAACGGTACTTGGAACGGGGGCAGATGAGACGACGGTACTCGGAACGGGGGTAGATGAGACAACGGTACTTGGAACGGGGGCAGATGAGACGACGGTGTTGCAGGAACCGGAGGGAACAGTAGTTTTGTCGCCAAAAGAGCGTGTCCGCATTGAGAAAAAGAATGACATTATGGTGGTGCATGGGGATGATATCATATAATTTTTTAAAAAAACTGGTTATTCATACTCAAAACCGTGTCGTTCATCCAAAAATCAACATAAGATCGAAAAAGGTGTTATAGTAATATCTGTCGGAAGCATCCGGCGAAAAGTAAAAAAGAGGTAAAAGAAACAGGAGGAAATTATAATGGCAGAAATTCAGGTAACAGCATCAACACTGAGAGCAAAGAAACAGAATTTAGAGAATTTAAACAAACAGTTCAATACAAAGTTAAGCAATATGGATTCCACAGAGCGTGAACTTACAGCAATGTGGGAAGGTGATGCGTCAAAAGAGTTCCACGGAAGCTATACAAAAGACACAGCAAAGATGGAGGAACTTTACAAAGCAGTTGTGAAGTACTGTGAGTCGTTAGAGACCATCATCAAGAAGTATGAGAGCACAGAGAAAAAGAATGTATCAATCGCACAGAAGCGTACTTATTAAAAAATAGCAGAGAATAGAAGAGGAAAAGGAGAATAGGAAGATGGCAAGTTCAATTTCAGCATTAAAAGTAACCCCGGCAAAATTAAAAGCAAAATCAAGTGAATTCAGCTCACAGGCAACGGGAGTGAAAGCGATTACAGATGAGATGTTTGGTGTAATCAAACAGTTGAACGGAGCAGTGTGGTCCGGCACGGCAGCAACTGCCTATACAAGCAGATTCAACAAATTAGATGATGACTGCACAAGAATGTATAAGATGATTAAAGAATTTGCAGATGATTTGACCGATATTGCAAATGAATATGAATCCGCTGAGAAGGCGAATGAAGATACAGCACAGGCATTACAGACAGATGTACTTAAATTCTAGAAACTGGTTATTCATACCAAAAAACGTGTCGTTCATCCAAAAATCAACATGAGATGAAAAAAAGATGTTATAGTAATATCCGCCGGAAACAGTCGGCGAAAAAAGATAAAAGCAGAGGAAACAGGAGGAAATTATAATGGCAGAGATTCAGGTAACAGCATCAACATTAAGAGCAAAGAAACAGAATTTAGAGAACTTAAACAAACAGTTCAATACAAAGTTAAGCAATATGGATTCCACAGAGCGTGAACTTACAGCAATGTGGGAAGGTGATGCGTCAAAAGAGTTCCACGGAAGCTATACAAAAGACACAGCAAAGATGGAGGAACTTTACAAAGCAGTTGTGAAGTACTGTGAGTCGTTAGAGACCATCATCAAGAAGTATGAGAGCACAGAGAAAAAGAATGTATCAATCGCACAGAAGCGTACTTATTAAAAAATAGCAGAGAATAGAAGAGGAAAAGGAGAATAGGAAGATGGCAAGTTCAATTTCAGCATTAAAAGTAACCCCGGCAAAATTAAAAGCAAAATCAAGTGAATTCAGCTCACAGGCAACGGGAGTGAAAGCGATTACAGATGAGATGTTTGGTGTAATCAAACAGTTGAACGGAGCAGTGTGGTCCGGCACGGCAGCAACTGCCTATACAAGCAGATTCAACAAATTAGATGATGACTGCACAAGAATGTATAAGATGATTAAAGAATTTGCAGATGATTTGACCGATATTGCAAATGAATATGAATCCGCTGAGAAGGCGAATGAAGATACAGCACAGGCATTACAGACAGATGTACTTAAATATTAGAGAGTGCAAGCCGGGGACAGGGAAAGCTACCTGTCCTCGTTTTGATTATATAAGATTATAGGCTGATTAAGAAAATGACAGGATTGCCAAAAAGTACTGGAGTATCCATCCAGAATATGGTATATTAAGGTTTGGGTGTTCTGGAAGATATTTGGAGTAGGGTTAAAGGAAGAAAAGAAGAAAAGAGGGAAAAAATGAAATACCTGAAGAAATTTAGAAGAGTGATTGCAGCTTTGCTCAGCGTTTTCATCATAACGCAGAGTGTACCGCATCTTGTTGTTGCAATGGAATTTGTACAGAGCAATGAGCAGGAAACTGAATATGCAGAGGGGGACTCTGAAACAGAACAGGACATGGGGATTGCTGAAACGACAGAAGAAATTGCAATAGGGACGGCAGAGAACGGGGAGACAGAAGAGACAGAAGAGGTAACAAAGACGGAGCCGGAGAGAGCGGAAGAGGCAGAGAACTTGACACTTAAAGCGGCGGAGGAAGTGGAAGCACTGACCGCGGCAGCAGAGGAGGAAGTATTTTCTGAAGATGATAAAGCAGATACTTTAATTTCAGCAAAACTTAATTTGGATAGTGGCAGTAATGATTCTATTGTGTTAGAGGTTGATGGGGAAAACAAAACTGTTACTAATGATATTGATTTAGAAATTGAGTTGAATGCTACAGAGGGAAGTACCATAAAATTAATTGAAGTACCGGAAAATCTTGAGGTTACTGTATTGTCATATTTAGTGAATGATGATGCAGAAAATGCAACGAAACTAGTTGAAAAGAAATTTGAAGATGGAAAAGTAATAATATCGGCTGATGAAATCAGCAAATTGGCATCAGATGTTTTGACGATTCATGTGACAGAGTATGAATTTGGAATACAGATGAGCTGGGATAATAGTCAAGATGGAATTATAATTGAAGACTTATTGGGGACAGTAGTAGGAAAAAATTCGGACAAAGAGGACATAGCATCGTCGTTTTCTTTAAACGGAAATCAAATTTCAAAGGTAGATATGGATTTATCTAATGTGAATGAAGTTGACATCTCTTTTGAAGATTGCTGGCAAGGAGTGGAATTAGTAAATGCGTCATTAGTTGATTCAAAGACAGGTGATGTGGTAGAGAATGTGGAATTTGAGAAGAATGAAGTAAAAATATGTGATGACGATCAGTGGAGAGATATACAAAAAAATGAAACCATAATAAAAATTAATGGGGAGGCATTGAAGAAAGTACAAGGAGGTTACTACATATTAAATGTGCAGGTAGAAGCGCCAAATACATTTAGTGTTGTATATACGAAAAGATCTTCCGTGCAGCAGTTTTTGACAAAACTAAATAAAAAGTATGGCGATGTGAAGATAGAAGAGTATAGTAGCGATGGGGAGAAAAAGGGATGTCTTGTAGTACAAGGAAAAAATAATTATTATGTCTCTTCGGCTGAAACAGATATAAGCTATAGTAAAGAAGAGTACATGAAAGAGATAAGCAAAACATATGAGACGGATCCTGAGAATAGTGGTAAAAAGTGCCAGGTCGTAAGATATATGACGAATGAGAGAAGTGGGCGATATGCGAGAGAGTTTGTAGTTACAATGAGCCAGGATTTCACTTCACCGGTACTTAATGGGCTTACAGTTGAATATAAGAATGCTGACAAAGAAGACTATATCAAATTGGAAACAATAGAGAATACAGATGGAAGTTACACAGTCTATGTTCCAAAGAATGAAGATGTAAATATAGCATTAGATGTATCCGATTCTGAAGTAGGTGTAGATGAACAGAACATAAGTTATGCTATATGTGGGGAATCGGTATTAACAAAAAGTAAAAGTTTTTCGTTGGGAGCTGTTGATAAAAATGTGCAACTTGTGGTAAGTGTTCCAGATTACCTAAATAATATTATGGAGGTTCCGATTACAATTTGTTATGATGATGAACCGCCAGTGCTTGCCAGTGGCGAATACAGAGTTAATACAGATTCAGTCAAAGTTTCAAAAAAGAATGATGGAACTGAATATTGGGGAAGTGATGCAGAAGAGCCAGTATTGCTTGTTAACGTAAAAGAGACTAGTGAACCGCTTAAGGCTGATTATGCATTTTATGAGTTAAAAGCTGATGGAGAACTAGGGGACTTGGTTGGCGAGCAAAGCACAGAGTTGTTAGTGGCATCAGACAAAAAAAATGATTTAGAAGCAGATGGGTATGCATGGTATCAATTAAAACTTGATTTGGAATCTATATTTGGAGAAAAGTCGTTTAAGGACGTAGATGAAGGTAAGTATGTACTATATGCGGTAATTACAGATAAAGCCCAAAATAGAACTGGTAATAGCAAACTTGTCACATTTGAAATTAATCGGCATGCGCCTATTGCGACAATGACGGTCGGCGAAAAAGATAAATTATGGATTAGAAGTGTGGATGGAAATGCAACAGCGTCTGCCCATATTCAATTCTTTTCGGCATCAAATGATAACAATTATTATTATGCAGTTACAAGCGCTTCCGGTGATGAAATTAGGAATAATAATATAAAAATTCCAACTGATGAGGATATGCACTTGATAGAGAATAGTAAGATATTAAATGGGGAAGTAGATATTCAAGTGGAACTACCAATGTCAGATTACAAAGAAACGAATGGAACCGTACGATTTTGTTTGTGGGTCTATGATAAGGCGCTTGACAGCGCAGGAAGAATATATAGCCAGACATTTGTAGATTACAATATTGACAATACAAAACCAGAAATTAGTTCAATGGAAGTCGAGAAAACGAGCAGCAATGAGAGCTTGAAAGACCGCATTTATCGTTATGTTTTTGGAACGATATTGAATAAAGACGAGAGCTTGAAAGTTGTTATTTGGGCGGAAGATGTAGAAGCACAAGATGCTGTGTATCTTGAAGAAAATCAGCCTCAGATTACGGATGTGTCACTCTACTATATCATGAGTTCTAGCATTGAAGATGAAAAGTGGAACAGTATGGGGGTTGGTGAACAGTATCAGTGGTTACAAAATAATAAGGTAAAAGAAGAAGAAGTACAGGTAAACGAGAAAAAGGAGGGGATATATACAGCATCTATATCATTGGATAGTGAAGATAAATTTTACAAATTATACGTTACAGCAACAGACTTAGCCGGCAATACCACAGTAAAAAATGTGGCGGAGCTGACAGAAAATCAGGATGAAAGCTGTATCTCCCAGATTATGGTGGACAGTAAAAAGCCGACCATCACAACAGACCTGCAGAGCGGCGTGAAAGCAGACTATGTTGAGGAAAGAGACGGAAAGGAATATAATTGGTACGCAGGTTCGAGTGCGGTGTCTTATGATGTGATAGCGCAGGATAAACAGTCTGGAATCTTTTCGGTTAATGTTTCAGTAAATGGAACAGAGCTTAAAAAAGACAAAAATGGAAATGAGATTTATGATTTCAACAATCTTTCAAAGAAGGATGAGGCAAAGCTCATAAAAAAATGTAGTTATACAGTAGATTTGAGTCAGGGCAAATTGGGATCTGACGGAAAAGCAAAACTTACGGTAAAAGTTACAGATAATGCCGGAAATAGTCGTTCCGCTTCCCCGGTAGTTTATGTAGATGAGGATGCACCGGCAATTTCCTGCTTAGAATTTGAGACGGGGAGCAAAGACACGTTAGATACTGTACCAACACAGTATGGCTACTTCTTTCAGAAGGAGACAACCGTCAAAATTTATGCGACGGACTATATCGGAACAACCGACAACATTGGTTCCGGAGTTGCAAAGATGGCATACCAGTTGCTTCCGGCAGACGGAAGCGCTGTGACAGGCAGTGAGCTTGAAGTGTCGGTGGAAGAAGAGGGAACTTATGTAGCCCAATTTGTCATCCCGGAGGGATTCAAAGGACAGATTCAGGTGAAAGCTGTCGATCACGTAGGACAGGATAGCGGCTATTTCAACCCCAAAGGAGCTGTAGTTGAAACACCGGCAGAGCATGAGGCAACCTCGGAAGTCAAGACCGTACTTCCGGAAACTGATTTTGCGGATGCAGAAGGCAATCCGTTATACACATCCGATGTTATTCTTCAGCTGGAGGCGGCAGACGGTCGGTCAGGATTAAAAGAGACATCTTGGAATGTAAGGGAACATTATGCCGCAGATGCGATGGCGGCAGGAACGTTACAGATTTCTTCTGTATTCGATGAGAACGCTGGAAAATTTGCGAGCACGTTGTCAGGAGATGTGGATGGATGGAATATCCCGAACGAATTGGAGATGAACCTTGTCACAAGTGCACAGAAGAGTGTAACGGTCTCATCGGAGAAGAATCATATTGCAGCAAACATCCTGATTACAGATAATGCAGGAAATGTATCGAATGCAAGTGAGAAGGTATTCAGTATCGACAGGACAGCTCCGGTAGTTACAGTGGAATATGACAATAACAATGCATTAAACGAGACATATTATCAGGAGAAACGTGTTGCGACTATTACAGTTACGGACGCAAATTTCTCTGAGGAAGGTTGTGCGATTGAAGTTACAGGACCGGCTGTAAATATTTCAGGATGGACACATCATGCAGCAAACGGATGTGATGGAAGCGTTCACACGGGCGGGTGTTATTATACCTGTCAGATAGAATTTGTAGAAGACGGTGACTATACATTTAATTTTAAGTGTACAGACCGCGCTGGACATACAGCAGGTATGGATGTACCTGATGAATTTACAATTGATAAAGAGAAACCGGTTATCTCCGTAAGTTACGATAACAATGCAGGTGAGACGAATTATTATAGTGCGTCAAGAACGGCAACAATTGAAGTGACAGATAAGAATTTTGATCCGGCGGCAACGCAGGTAGATGTGACTGCGGCTTTGGAAGGAAACGGAATTGCGGCACCGCAGGCATCTGCTTTTACACAGAATGGAGATGTCTGGAGCGCGCAGATTGATTTTGCAGAGGACGGAGATTACTCCTTGCATGTGACATCGACAGACAAAGCCGGAAATATCGCAGATGAATATGCGGTGGAAGAGTTTACGGTGGATACCACGATGCCGGAGGTGACCATTTCCGGAGTGGAGAATCACTCGGCAAACAACGGAGTGATTGAACCGGTTGTTCATTGCAGCGACATCAATATCAATGCGGAAACAATAAATGTTACACTGACAGGAGCGAACAATGGAGCCACTGTTTTTGAGAGCAGCAAGGTAGTGACAGGAAATGACGTGACAATTTCCATTGCGGATCTGGCACACAAGGCTGAGCTGGATGATTTATATACGCTAGAGACCAGTGTTACAGATCAGGCGGGGAACGAGACGGTAGAGTCGATTCTGTTTTCTGTAAACCGTTTTGGTTCTGTCTATGTAATTGATGATGAAACTAAAAATTTAGTTGAGAAGTTCTATGCGAATGAAGAGCAGGATGTTGTGATTAAAGAAATCAATGTGGATATTCTTCAGTATTCCGAAATCAATTACAGCTTGGACGGAGAAATCGTTACGTTGAACAAAGATGAGGATTACACGGTAACGAGCAGTACGGATGAGGCGAGTTGGAAGATGTACGAGTATCACATCGGAAAAGAGAACTTCAAAAAAGAAGGAAGCTATGTTGTCTCTATTTATTCGGAAGATTTGGCACAGAACAAATCAAGCAACAAAGCGAAAGGTGATGAACTTGCATTTGTTATTGATAAGACGGCACCTACTATTGTAGTTGGCGGAATTGAAGATAACGGACAGTACATGGATGCAAAGAGAAATGTTACAGTAGATACACAGGATAACATTTTGCTTGACAATGTCGAAGTCTATGTGGGAGATGTAAATCAGGCATCTGCAAATCAGGAACAGCTGGTAGAGAGCAATGGTCAGGTCAGTCTGGCAATTGATGGTGCGAACAAATCGCAGGAGTTATATGTGGTGGCAAAAGATGCAGCAGGCAATATGGCGGTATCTGACAGTATACGTTTTCTGATTACAAAGAACTTATTTGTACAGTGGTATAGTAATATACCGTTGTGTGTCGGAAGCTCGACGGCAGTAGTTGGTATTACAAGTCTTGTTGCCTTCCGCAGAAGGATTTGGCATAAAAGACAGACTGTAAATTAAGCAGGGGAGATGCGAAGTTTTCCCGTTTGAAATTTCTGCAAGGGTTTGGGATTGTAGAAAGGTGGAGGCTAAATATGATAAGAATAAGAAAACAGATTAGTGCGGTTTTATTTGGAGCTGCCGTGATGTTTTCTTCCATGCAGCAGGTGGGGGCTGAGCAAATCAGCCCGATACCTGCTGTAATGGATACTGAGGATAATACGGAACAGGCGGTAGTACAGGAAGAGACGCAAGAGGAACCTGTGGAGGAGACCGCTGGAATTGAGAGCGCAAAGGATTGTGCCGTTCAGGTTATTATAGAATATATAGAACAGGAAAGTGGAAAATCATACATATTAAAAAGCGGAAGTGGATTTTTAATCAGCGAAAATGTTGTTCTGACAGATTACAGTTTATTGTCATTAAGCGATGAAGAAAAGGCGGCTGCCGAGGTCTATTTGAGTACGGAACTTGGAAAAACAATGAGTTTTACGGAGAGCGAGGGCGCGCAGATTATTACGACGCAGCTTGGGGTAGTCATGTATCGCGATGTGGTTGTATCTGCAGAAATTAATCAATATAGCAGTCAGGAAATGCGTCTTGGAATTTTGAATTTGAGTGATTCCTTGAATCGCAGCACGGCAGTCTTCGGAGACAGTGGGTCGCTCGTAGCAGATACGGAGCTTTATAGCATCGGATATAGAACGCTGTCTGTCATGAATCCGGGGCAGGATACCGAGCGTTTGACACAGCGCGATGTCAAAGTCAGCCAGGGAGAATATAATGGAGCGGTCGACGAGGCAAATCTAATCTATTTAAGTCACACAGCAAAAATCAGCGTGGGATGTGACGGAGGTCCGACCGTCGATGAAGATGGACTTGTAGTTGGAATGTGCCTGTACGGAGGGTTTGAGGATGGTTCCTATCGTACTTTGGCAGTCAATGAGATTAAGGATTTGTTAGAGAACTGTGAGATTCCATATCAGGAAGCTGGAAATTCAAGTGGTCTGGCTGCGGAAATTTTAGATGCGCGCGCAGCTGAGAGTGTCAATGCAGATAAAGAGCTTTTAGACGATTATATTTTAAACTACAGCATGATTGATAAGGAAGATTATACGGAAGAAAGCTATGCGCTGCTGGAGGAGGCACTCCACAGAGCGAGAGAAGTGAAGCAGGACAACGATGCAGCACAGGAGGAAGTCGACGAGGCGGTGGAGCAGCTGATGTCAGCAAAGGAAAGCCTTGTGGGAAGGAAGGAGATTAATTATCCTTTTATTATTACCCTGAGTATACTGATTCTGTTTATTATCACCACGCTGGTTTTATATATTTTAAAATTAAAAGGCATCATTTATAAGAAAACAGAATCGAATCAGATTGTTACATTGGATGAAATACCGGATTCGGCGAAATCCGGGGCGCTGAAGAGAGAACCGGAGATGGTGATACCAAAACCGAGAACGAGCGGAAGACTCGGAAAAGGTGAAGAGTCAGGCGGGTATAAAGAGACAACTGTCTTAGGAGTCAAGGCGCCGGCAGAGAGTGAAGGAACCATTGTGCTTGGAACGCAGTCTGCGTCAGTGGAGGCTTACTTAATCCGCACCGGAAGACCGGAAAAAATTCGGATAGAGGGAAGTGAATTTCTGATTGGGAAAGATAAGGGCAGAGTAAATTATTGTATTATGAATAATCCTTCTATCAGTCGGTGCCATGCGAAGATTAAGATGAAAGATGGAAAATTTTACTTGTCAGACATGCAGTCCACAAACTTCACATATTTAAATGGGCGAATTTTGGAGTATGGGGAGGAGGCTGAATTGAAAGATGGAGATTCAGTCCGTTTTTCAAATGAGGATTATTCCGTCCAAATAGGAAAGGGAGACTAGAATGTCAGTACTGTTTTCAGATGGAGCGCTCATTGTATATGAGGCAGCGCTTGGGATTGTACTCGTTGCAAATTCTATACGGATGTATCAAAAAAATAAGAAGCTGAAAGAGACGGTTTCGCTGCAGAAAGACCGTATCCGGGAGGAAGAGCTGGATACAAAGCTGCAAAATCAGCTTCATATGGAGCGCAGTGCGGAGAGCACCGTGAAGAATAATCCATATGAGGTAAATTACCACGAGGAAGCGGACGCATCTTATGAGAATGAGAGAGCACATATCAGTATTCTGGTGGAGGAATCCGGAACACTGTCCAACAAAAAATATGTGGTTCATATTTTTGACCGGATTAAAATTGGAAGAGATGACAGCAATAAGATTATTTTGAATGATACGACAATCTCAGGCCATCAGATTGAGTTGATGCGCGTTGATACGGAATTGTTTGCAAGAAATCTCGATATAAAGGTGAAAGTGACGCTGAGAAGGAAGCGCAGACAGCTTGCGTTAAGAGAGAGTTCCGTCTGTCTTCTGTCCGGAGATGAATTAAAAGTCGGAAAAACAACACTGAGGATTACCATTATATAGAAGCAGGAAAAGATATAAATGGAGGGAGAAACTATGGCAATTATGCTGTCTGTTTATACAGAACACGCATTTCGGGAAATACGTCTGCCTATACAGAACAACTCAGATTATGAGATTAGGCTCTATCAGAATATCTATGGTTTGAGCAAAGATATCACGCTTCGTTTAGAGGTCATCAATGATAAATGGGAATTTATGGAAGACCCTGAATATAGTGTGTATAAAGGGAATGAAAGTTATGAACGCAAGCCGTTGAAGGATAAGGATGTTCTGAGCATCTATACGGAAAATGAAATGATATCCATAGTTGTAAAAGGACAGAGGCAGGCGTTTTATTCTTTTCAAAAATTTTCTATTGCCGGATTGGAGCGGATTACAATTGGAAAAAATGAGAGTAATGATATCTGTTATGAATATGCAGGTCTGGTGTCGAGAGAGCATGCAATCATGGAACGAACCAGGGAAGGGTTTGTTATCTGGAATAGGAGCGCGAATGGAATTTATGTAAATTCAGAGCGTGTCAAGCAAAATCAGCTTTTAAAATTTGGAGATTATATCAGTATCGTTGGATTACATCTGGTATATCTGGGAGATATTCTTGCAATCGATTTACAGGACGATTCCATAAAAGTCAGTGAGGCATTGAAGGAATATGTACCGGTTAAGAAAGAGCGAAAGATACCGGAGCAGGCAGGTCATGTGGCGGAGAAAGACGCCCGGATTCTACTTCACCGTGCTCCTAGAAATATTGAAAAAATAGAGACAGAGCCGATTGAAATAGAAGCGCCTCCGGCTTTGAACAAATCGAAAAAGCAGCCACTTATCATGACGATTGGCCCGTCTTTTACGATGGCACTTCCGATGGTATTGGGATGTCTCATGATGGTCAGCGGAAACAACCGTTCCGGTGTCATGATGTATTCCGGTTTGGTAATGGCGGTAGCGTCGGCTGGAATTGGTGTCGTCTGGGCATTAGTTTCCATGCGTTTTCAGAAGAAGCAGGAGCGTGAGGAGGAGCTGCATCGCTTTGAAGCATATGGAAGATATCTGCAACAAAAGTCGGAGGAGGTTAAAGAAAAATATAAGAATAATGCGATTGCAATGCGGAAGATGTATGAGAGTACGCGTGACTGCATCGGATACCTGCAGAATACAAATAAGTTGTGGAATCGCAATACAAGGCATGCCGATTTTCTGAGCCCGCGTCTTGGGATTGGAGATCTCCCATTTCAGGTGCCTATTGCATGTGCAGCTAAAAAATTCACCTTAAATGAAGATAGTCTGGAAGAAAAACCGAGACTGATTCGAGACAATTTCCGGACTTTATATGATGTGCCGGTCTGTATTGATATTTTGCGTAATCGTCTGATAGGTATCGTTGGCGGAAATTATTTAAAGGGCGCAATAGAGGTCGTCAAGAATCTGACGGTGCAGATTGCTGCAAACAACTGCTATACGGATGTAAAACTGGTATTCATCTATGACGGAAGTGCGTCGTCTAATCTTGGCAGATTTGATTTTGCCAAATGGCTGCCACATGTTTGGTCTGAGGATAAAAAAGTTCGTTACGTCGCTGCGGATAAAAGTGAGGCGAGTGATGTATTTTATGAGATGGCAAAGGTATTCCGCCATAGGGAGGAGACAGGAGTTATAAAGGAAGCAGGAATCCGCAAGCCGCATTTTGTAATGTTTCTTATGAACACGGAATTGATGGAGGGCGAACTCATCTCAAAGTATGTATATGACATGCAGGTGGATTATGGATTGACGACGTTTATTTTATCTGAAAATGTGGAGAGCCTGCCCAATTTTTGTGAATTTATCATCGAGAATGACGAGCAGTTTCAGGGAGTTTACAATGTATCTGCGCAGAAAGAGGAAAAGGTCAGGATTGCGTTCGATGAGGTGTCGGACGGGGAGGTCGATTCTTTTGCGAGAGAACTATCAAATTATTATGTAAAAGAAGTGGAGACAGGCGGCGACATTCCGGCGGGGCTCACGTTCTTTGAGATGTTTGGTGCGAAAAAATTGGAAGATTTGAATGTGCTAGACCGTTGGAGAAAGAACCGGACGTATGAAAATATCAGAGGAATTATTGGACAGAAGGCAGGAGGGGCTCCGTGTTATCTCGACTTGCATGAGAAGTATCATGGACCGCATGGACTTGTGGCCGGAACCACAGGTTCCGGTAAATCCGAGACTCTGCAGACCTATATGCTGTCGCTTGCATTGAATTACAGTCCGGATGATATCGGCTATTTTATTATCGACTATAAAGGCGGCGGTATGGCGAATTTGTTTAACGGTTTGCCGCATCTGATTGGTCAGATATCGAATCTTTCGGGAAATCAGGTTCACCGTGCTATGGTTTCCATCAAGAGCGAGAACAGAAGAAGACAAAGAGTATTCAATGAGTACGGAGTCAATAATATCAATCTGTATACAAAATTGTATAAGAATAAAGAGGCATCACTGCCAATACCGCATCTGTTTATTATTATCGATGAGTTTGCAGAATTGAAACGTGAGGAACCGGATTTTATGCGCGAGCTTATCAGTGTTGCGCAAGTGGGGCGTTCGCTTGGCGTTCATCTTATTTTAGCAACACAGAAGCCGAGCGGTACGGTTGATGATAATATCTGGAGTAATTCAAAGTTCAGGCTCTGTCTGCGCGTGCAGGACAGACAGGATAGCATGGATATGTTGCATAAACCGGATGCTGCGTATATTACGCAGGCAGGGCGATGCTATCTTCAGGTTGGAAATGATGAAGTGTTTGAACTTTTTCAATCTGGTTACAGTGGAGCAGCATATGAGGAGGCGGAAGAAGAGAGCAAGACGGATATCGCAAAGATTTATACGCTCAATGGAAAAATTGATATGGCGGGTAGTTTTGCAAAAATATCCAAAAAGGAAAAAGTGCTCTGTGACTGGCTGACACAGGTAGGTGAAATTTTAACAGAAGCATTGTGCACCACGCAGATTTCCATAGAAGAGTGTTGTAAGAAGAAACAGCAGATGCAAATCGTGACGAACGAGATGTACCATTGTTTTGCGCGCAGACGAATTGATTATCAGGAGAGCAGCTATAACACGTCACGCTTAGAAGATTTCATCGGTCTGTATGAGCAAACCCCACAGGGGGAGGAACAGGTCTATCAGATGATGAAGACGGCATCTGCCTTGAAGATTAAACTTCCGCAGGCAAAGGAGAAAACCCAGCTTGATGCCGTCACAGAATATCTTGCGAAGGTCGCAAAAGAAAATGGATATACGCATGAGTTGCAGTTGTGGATGCCGGTACTGCCGGAAAAATTGTATTTAAAAGAATTTGAGGAATATCAGAGGAGCGCATTCTCAGATGGAGAGTGGAAAGAGCCGGACGAGAACTTTGAACTGGAAGTTGTCATCGGGCGGTTTGATGATCCACAGAATCAGGCGCAGATGCCAATGCATATCAATTTTGCAGATGATGGACATTTAGCGATTTTTGGAATGGTGCTTACCGGAAAAAGTACAAGTATTCAGACAATCATGTATGCATTGTTGACGAAATACAGTCCGGAGACACTCTGGTTCTATGGAATCGATTTCAGCAGTAAGATGTTATCGGCGTTTGAAAATGCTCCTCATTGCGGAGGCATCATGTACGAGGGGGACTATGAAAAAATCTCAAAATTTTTCGTTATGATTATGGGAATACTCGCAGAGCGCAAGAAGATACTGCGAGGTGGAAATTTTAATCAGTATGTGCAGGTGCACGGAATGGTAATGCCGGCGATTATGATTGTAGTTGATAATACCGGAGCATTTAATGAGAAGACACAGGAAAAATACCTCGATATGCTGATTACACTCTCAAAAGAGGGGGTAAGTAATGGGATATACCTCATGGTCACAGGAGGAGCTATCACAATGTCTGATGTACCATCGAGGCTTGCGGAGAACATCAAGCAGAATATCAGTTTAGAATTACAGGATAAGTATGCATATAGTGAAATTTTACATACGCTGCGCGTGGAAGTTCTGCCGGAAAATGGTGTTAAGGGAAGAGGACTTGCGGAAGCGGGAAATGATGTACTTGAATATCAGACGGCTCTTGCATTGGAGGCACCGGATGACTATCAGCGTTTAGAAAGGATTGCAGATGTATGTGAGCAGATGAAGGAAGCATGGCAGGGAACATGCGCAAAGAAGATTCCGGAAATTCCGGAGAAACCAGTGTGGTCACAGTTTCATGAACTTGATGATTATAAAGAACTGTCTGTACGCAGAGATTGTCTGCCGGTCGGTTATCGCAAAGCGGATGCGATGCTCTATTGTCTGGACTTGAGCGAATTGTATTGTTATCTGATTACAGGGACACCACGGAGCGGAAAGAAAAATTTCTTAAAAGTGATATTGCAGGCAGCATTGGAGAAGGAATCGGAAGTGTGTATCATCGACGGACCAGGGAAATTTCTGCACAGCTATGAGGACAGCGGTGTGAAGAACTATGTGTGCGAGGAAGAAAGCATATTCCGTTATTTCAGTGAACTGCTCCCAGAGTTTGTCCGCAGAAATAAGATTAAAGGAGAGATGGTCACAAGGGATGCGGAGGAGAGCGAAATCTTTGCAAGGATGAGCCAGGAGACACCAATCTTTATCTTTATCTCCGACTTTGCATGGTTTGTGGATATGGTTTATCACTCTGAATACGACATGCGTGGATTTTTGGCCAATATCATCGACAAGGGTAGACTGCATAATATTTTCTTCATCGCCTGCATGAAGCATGAGGAGATGACAGATATCAGCCATCAGGACATTTACCAGTTGTTTGTAGGACATAAGACGGGAATTCACTTTGGCGGAAATGTGGCAGAAAACCGAATTTTCAATTTTGAAAGCATTCCATATCAGGAGCAGAGTGTAGTGCTGAAACCGGGAATTGGATATACAGCAGGAAGAATGAGCACTGATGTGCAGCAGGTAATTGTGCCGTTAGCTAGGAGGTAACAGGATGATTTCTATGTTTGTTTCGGAAGGGGAGAAAAAAGACGCAAAACTTTTAATCGAGACAGCGAAAGAGATTGTTGCAAAATTAGGGGATGAGCAATTGAAACTTTATACTGTGACGGAAGAATGTCCATTTGAGTCGGTTCTAAAGACAGAAAAGATGGATGCGGCAATCGTGGATGTCACGGGGAAAGATGGGGTTTCAATTGCAAAGAATCTGAGAGCAAGGTATCCGGAAATAGAAATTCTGATTGTCAGTGATACGACGGTATCACCTATTTTGTATCTGAATCCCGAGGTTAGAGCAGCTTCGCTGTTGCTCCGGCCTTTTCAGGGAGAACTGCTGACATCTACATTGACGGCATTTTTGGCATTGTTTGAGAAGGAAGAGGCGGATGAATATCTGATGGTGGAAATTCAGGGAGGAAAAAATAGGATTCCATATCGAATAATTCGCTATCTTGAAGCAAGAGACCGGAGAATCTTTGTCCGGCTTGAGAATGTGGAGTACGATTTCAAAGATACGCTCGAACATATGGAAGAGGTGCTGCCGGAAGAATTTTTACGATGCCATCGAAGCTATATTGTCAATCATATATTTATTGAGAGTGTAAGGTATTCAGAAAATTATATTATTCTTAGTGGAAATCACAGGATACCGCTTTCTAGGAGTTATAAATCTGTATTGAGGGAGGCGATGCGCCATGCATGATGCACCGAAAAAATTTTATCTGACACCAATCGAGTATGCAATCCTTTTAGCGGGCAAAGGTGTGAGGGAACACTATACGCTGCAGGCGGACGAAGTGGAAGCAGGAGAAGAAGAAATCTGTATGGCGATGGCGCATCTCTATCGGACGGGATTTATAGAAAGTGACTCCGAAACTTTTTTTATCACAGAGCAGCTGGACGAGCTTATCACGGTGGCAGCGGAAGCGGAGGCCGTCTTTTGCGTGCGTTTTGGAAGACATGAGAAGAGAGATTTCTGCTGTTTTGCAAAAGATGAGAATATGGCACTGTTATGTTTGAGCAGAAATGACGAGAATTGTTACGAAATTTCAAGATGTAATAGAGAGAAAATGAGCAATATACTCGAGCAGAACCTTGTGACAACCGAGGGATACGAGGCGGTGCTCGAAGAAGAGAGCTGTTATCAGGAATTGTGTGAGAGCAGGGAGAGTATTTCGAAAGAGTTGATTCGAAAATTTCATAATCTGCTGTTGTCTTTGGAGGAAATCTCGCCTTTGGATGGAGCAGTAAAGAAAAGGTTTTTGGTGAGGTTTACCGAGCAGGGAATTTTGGGTGAAGAAGTAAAAAAATCCAAAGACATCCGGATTTCATCAGAGAAGGATATTTGTGAAAAAATTAGAGAGATTGTGGAAAACGGAGGAAAATGAGATGGTGATGGTGGATATCTACTTTCCGGCAGTGGATTTGGTCTATAATTTAAAGCTGGATGAGCATAGCAGGATAGATGCAATTGTAAAAGAGGTAAGTGAGATGATGTGCAAGAGGTATAAGAGCACATTCGAGGGTAAAAATGAAAACTATATGTTGTGTTCGATGGAAAAAGGAGTAATCCTGGAAGAGAACGTGACGTTGCAGGAATATGATGTAAAAAATGGAAGCAGGCTGATGATGGTATAAGAAGAGATGGAAACTGGTTATTCATACCATTTTCCGTGCTGTTCATCCCAAAATACACACAAATGGAAAATAAGTGTTATAGTATTTCATGTCAGGAAAGTGGTGAAAGATATGTTTGAAATTTCGACTTTGCAGTTAAAGAACTGTATCAAAGAATTAGAGGAACAAGAGAAACAACTGAATAATTTGATTCGGAGAATGGATACTGTCTACACCGGTTTCGATGGTCTCGCGGAAGATAAGTCGGATAAGAAAGCCCTGTTTCGCTGTTTCGAGCAGATGCAGTCGGAGAGAAGGGATATCGCCTGCTTAAGGCAGACACTCGTCGAAATTATACAATGTTATGAAAAGACGGAGAGCAAGCTCGTGAATGAAAACGTCCTGCGTGGAAAAAAGAATTATTTTGGAGCAGTAAACCTACGCCGGGTGGAGCAGGGGCTTCACAGCCTGAATATTGTATTCCGATAGAGGCGAGATGGTTGTTTCAAGGCAAATAAAGGAGGTAGGAGAGGAAAATGGCAGAGAAGATCAGAATTAATACGAAGACACTTCAGAGGGATACAAGTTCCATCCAAAAGCAGCTTGGATTCGTTCAGAAGAAGGTTGCAGCAATGCAGAACGATGTTGCCGCGATGAATAAGATGTGGTCAGGAGAGGCAAATACGGCGTTTAACAAGTCATTTAATGATGACATTAAGATTTTACAGGATTTGTGTAAAGCAATTGGAGAGATTATTGATTATGAGGCAACGGCAAAGACTGAATATGAGAAGTGTGAAGCGAAAGTAGATTCTTTGATTGCTTCAATGAACGTATAAGCGGGAGGCGGGAAAATTGGCAATTGTATTAAAAGTAAAACCAGAGATATTGAAAGAAAAAGCATCTTCCATCGAAAATTCCATACGGGATATCGAAAATGATTTGGGAGAGATTGGGCGTGTTATACTAGGGACGAAAAGCTATTGGGAGGGAGAAGCGAGTGAACAGCATCAGAAATATTATTCTGCAATCAAGGAAGATGTTCCGACTGTTCTGAAGCGCTTGAAAGAGCACCCGAAGGATTTGCTTACAATGGCAAATCTTTATGACGAATCAGAAAAGGCGAATCAGCAGCTGGCAAACAGCCTGCCGGGAAATATCATAGTATAAGGAGACGCATGATATGACAGAGTATGAAATCAACTTTAATTACAATAAAGCTATGAGTCAGGCGAATGAGCTTAGAGATATATCAAAAGCATTAAAGAGCTTAGGGGACAACAGTCTTGAGGATTGTTTTGCAAATATATCCAGGAATTGGAGCGGGACAAATTCGGAGAATTATGTTAAAAAAGGAAGAAATGTAAAGACAAAGATTACCAATTCTTCCCAGAGTATCACCGCCGCAGCAAACGCAATTGAAACGATGGCAAAGAGAATTTATGACGCGGAGATGAGAGCTTTGGAATTAGCACGTCAGCGCAGTTACAAGAACTGAGATTGGTTGATTAAAAATAGAATAAGAAATAGGAGAGCCCACGGTCGTGTTATGACCGCGGGCTTTTCTGATACATATTTTGTCCCATCAGTTTGAAGCCTCGGAATTTATGTAACGAAAAACGAAAGGCTCATCTGCCAGCAGAATGAAATCATTGTCGTTCAATTTGTAAGGTCTGTTGGGTACCAAAACGCTGTGATTGATGCTTGTATGATTGGTCGAAGAATTATCCATGAGATAGAATTCGCCTTCACGGAAGACGATTGCTGCGTGATACCGGCTGATTGCCGGATTTCCGCCAATTTGATAGTCGACCTTTTTTTCATCGCACCCTAAGCGGAGACCACTGGAAGACAAATATATAATCTCATGGGTGTTGCTTCGGATGAAAACGGCAGTTCTGATGGAAGAATTCTTTGGATGCAGAAGAGCCAAAAATTTCCTTTCTTTCAAATATTGTTTTAGATTGACCGCTCCTAGAAGGATTAATATGAGCAACAGGATAAACTGTATAAGACGGAGTGTGAAATTATAGGGTTTCAATTTTTCCTTTGCGGATGTGAGAGCGTCGATGGCATTCTCATAATCATCCTTTGTAGCGTTCTCATTTGCAGCGACCTCCATAGCATCTGCAATAGATGTTTTATAATTTGACAAAGTCTTTTTGGAATAGGAATCGGCATTTTCTATGACATCGCGCTGACATTCTGAGAGCAGGCTGGCCAGTTGATTTTTGACAGTATCGTTCACAACGTTGTAACCGTTTGCGGATGAACTTGTACTATAGGTTACATTCAATGTGTTCAACAGTTCCATCAGGGTGTCGGAAGGCATGATGTCTAAAGTGTCATTTCGCTGGTAGAACATGCCGATTACATAACCGTGCTCATCAAGCAGGGGTGCACCGGAACAGCCGCTCTCTGCATCAATATCACAAGATATCTTAAAGGGAGAAGTTGTGGCTTCTGTTATGTTCCCGAAACGATATTCGGGAGCGGAATCCGGAAGGGTGGTCATGCCGAGAAGGGAACTCTCCGCGTCATAACCATATAGGTAGACCGGCTGTTTGCGGGTGACGTTTGCACTAAATTCAAATACAAGTGCAGATGAATCACTCAGCTTCTGCTCCGAAGTCAGCAGTGCATAGGGGATATCTCCTCCGACAGAGACAGCGGAAAGGGGAATCAGAATATCGAGGTCTGTCAGAATAGAAATCTGTGTGGTAAGTGCTGTGTCATTAGAGAGCCCCGACCATTTTCGAATCTGAGACAACTCTTCTTCTGTGGCAGAAACAACCATGCCGGTTGTGAGTATGTATGGTGCATCATTGTCGAATCCCGCGACAAATCCGGTTCCCTCGCGAAGGTAGTAGACCTCACCAGAGGGCGTCGTGCAGGATAAAATGAGGTGTACAATCCCCGACTCCGCATCTGCGACGTTTTCCGGTACAGTGTTCGAGGCGAATGCAGTGCGGCTGTCTGTAAAAAAACAGGCTGACAAAAAAAGGCAACTGACAATCAGACCGAAAAAAAGTTTCTTTTTATGTTTCATTGTGGTATCATTCCTTTTCTCTTTTTAACAGATAATAGTATAACAGAGTTAGAGAACGACTGCAATTTCAATATGAGAAAGATGCAAAAAATATCTTGTACAATGGAGCACATAAATGTAAAATAAGAACAAATGTGCGAGGAGGAATTCACATTGGAAGAAAAATTTGTAAGAATTGCCTTACTGTTTGGCGAGGATGCGGTAGAACAGTTTGCGAATAAGAGAGTCGCCGTGTTTGGCGTCGGCGGAGTCGGCGGATATGTGGTGGAGGCGTTGGTGCGAAGCGGCATCGGAACCATCGATATCATCGACAAGGACGAGGTCGCGGAGTCGAATATCAACCGGCAGTTAATTGCAACTACAGAGACCATTGGAAGAAAAAAGGTGGAGGTCTTAAAGGAGCGAATCCGCGCCATCAATCCGGCGTGTACGGTCAATGCCTACGACTGCTTTTTTTTGCCGGAGACAGCGGAGCGGTTTGACTTTTCACAATATGATTATGTGGTTGATGCCGTGGATACCGTGACTGCTAAGATTGAGCTCGTCTTAAGAGCGCAGGAGGCGGGTGTTCCGATTATGTCTTCGATGGGAGCCGGAAATAAGCTCGACCCGACCCGGTTTGAGGTTGCGGACATCTACAAGACCAGCGTCTGTCCGCTCGCGAAAGTGATGCGCCGGGAGTTGAAAAAGCGCGGCGTAAAAAAACTCAAGGTTGTCTATTCGAAGGAGGAGCCCCTCGGGCGTAAGATGGCGTTTGCGGAGGACGAGGGTGAGCGTAAGAAGGCGCCGGGGAGCTGTGCTTTTGTGCCGTCTGTGGCAGGGCTCATCATCGCCGGGGAAGTGTTAAGGGACTTAGCACGCAATCTGCCTGATTAACAGCGTGGCTTGTGAAATATGAGATGGGAAGACGAGGAGGCGGGACATGAAATTTATGCATGTGTCGGATGTGCACCTGGGGGTGCGCCCGGACGATGGAAAGCCGTGGAGCGAGAGGCGCGCGCGGGATATCTGGGACTCTTTTGCGGAGCTGATCGGGCGCGCACAGCGTGAGGAGCCGGATTTTTTGTTTGTGGCTGGCGATCTTTTCCATGCGCAGCCTCTGAAAAAAGAAATCCGTGAGGTCAATGCACTCTTTGAAAAAATTCCAAGGACAAATGTAATTATAATGATGGGAAACCACGATTATCTCAGACCGAAATCCTACTATCTCTCCTATCCGTGGGCAGAGAATGTCTATCTTTTTCGCAGGGAGGAGATTGAGGCGATTGATTTCCCGGAGCAGAATGTGACGGTCTATGGATTGAGCTACTGGCACCGCGCAATCAGGGAGCGTCTCTACGACGGTGCCCGCCCGGCGAACCCGGAGCGCATCAATGTCCTTATGGTGCACGGCGGAGATGAGCAGCATATTCCGTTTTCTGCGCAAAAACTTGTGGAGGCAGGATTCGATTACGTTGCCTGCGGTCACATTCATAAGGTGGAGCAGCTCGTGTCGGGGCGTGCCGTGATGGCGGGGGCTCTCGAGCCGACGGACTGCAACGATCTCGGTCCGCACGGCTACTGGACGGGGGAGATTACAAAGGGAGGTCGGAGTCTCTCCTTTTTTCCGGTTCAGAAGTGTCAGTACCGGCACGAGACCTACGCGGTCAACCGAAACACGACAGAGCGGGAGCTGCTTGAGTGGGAGCGGGAGCTGCTGCGCGGGAGTGAGGCATACCAGCTCTTTCGGATTTTTCTTGTGGGAAAGGTGAGCCCGGATGCGGAGTTGCCGGTGGAACGATTGGCGGAGCCGGAGCAGGTCATCGACGTGCAGTGTGACCTGCAGGAGGATTACGATTATGAAAAAATCAGACGCGGACAGGAGCACACCCTGCTGGGGCGTTATGTGGACGTCATGCTGGAAAAGGAGCAGAACGCCGTCACGCAAAAGGCGTTAGAGTACGGAGTGGGCGCGTTGTTAGGACATAAAATATGCAGATAAAAGAAGCAAAGATATACAATTTTGGAAAATTACAGAACAAGACTTACAGCTTTGCACCGGGCATCAACCTCATCTATGGGGAGAACGAGGCGGGCAAGACCACGCTGCACATGTTTTTAAAGAGCATGCTGTTCGGGCTTGAGCGACCGCGCGGCCGCAGTGCCCGCGGGGACGACTACACGAGGTACGAGCCGTGGCACGCCCCGTCCTATTACAGCGGTGCGCTGCGTTTTACCGTGGCGAAACAGCCGTTTTTTCTCGAGCGCAATTTCTATTCGAAGGAGAAAAAAGAGCTGTTGCGCAATGAGCGGGACGGGGAGGAGCTCTCTGTCGCCTGCGGCGATCTCGAGATGCTCTTAGGGGGAATCTCGAAGGAGACCTATGAGAATACCTACGATATCGCGCAGTGCGGCGTTGCCACAAGCGCGCAGATGCGTGAACTCTTAGCGGAGTATCTCTCGGACGCTGCGGGGAGCGGCGATGCATCGCTGAGGGTGCGAGGAGCGCTTCAGACGCTAGAGCAGAAGAGGAAAGAGCGGCAGGCGCAGTTAAAAAAGTGCCGCGCCGAAAAAGAGGAGCACAGAAAGAGGCTTCTGATAAAGCGGGATTTGTTGGAAAAAGAGTGGCGCGGGCAGCAGGCGTTGCTTGAGCAGGCGCTGCAGACAGGTGAGTGCGAAGAGTCAGGGCAGGAGTTGTCGGGAAGCGAGTCGGAGCGAGCGGAGGACAATCTGCGGGAGGATAATCTGTTAGGAAGTGAGCCGGGGCAGTTTGAGAATAATCTGTTTGGCAGCGAGCCGGAGCGAGCGGAGGACAATCTGTCGGTGCGGAGGAAGCGAGCGTGGGGGCTGCGTGTGGCTGCTGCTACCATGCTGACTATAAATATAGTTGCGTTTTGCCTCGGTTACCGCAATGCGGCGGTATTCGGAGTCAGTGAGCTTGCGCTGACAGCGGGCTGGGCATTGCTCGAGGTGTTTCTGCGAAGGAGGGGAGCGCACCGGAACGCGGACGTGTCGACGCGCCGGGCAGCCGCATCGGAAGACAACACCCGAGGGAAAGCCGACACCCGCCGGACAGACTGCATGGA
This sequence comes from uncultured Roseburia sp., assembly GCA_964495195.1. Taxonomy (GTDB): domain Bacteria; phylum Bacillota; class Clostridia; order Lachnospirales; family Lachnospiraceae; genus Roseburia. The sequence goes on along the minus strand of CAZBUW010000011.1, from coordinate 4,175 downwards.
GCCGGAGAGCACCGCCTTCCGGGAGGATTGCCGTGAGTCGGGGGACGCCGCCCGTCTGCGGGAACGTAGGCTGGAGCAGTTGTGTGAACGCCTCGGGGAGAACGTGCAGGAAAAGGAAGTGCAGCTCGTCAACTTAGATGAGGAGATTGCTGCGCTCGATTGGATGGACGCACGGGAGCGGGAACTGTCGGAGGATGTGCAGGCATTAGAACTTGCGGCGTCGCAGATTGCAAAGTTGTCGGAGGAATTTTGCGAGGACATCAAGGACGAACTCGACGCGGAGATTTCGAAGCAGATTTCTCTTCTCACAGGGGGAAAATATGATAGAATAACAGTAGAGGCGGACGGAAAGTTCGAAGTCTACGCGGACGGGCGAACGGTGCGCCCTGAGCAGCTCAGCAGGGGAACTTACGAACAGTTCTACCTTGCGCTCCGCCTTGCAGTCGGGGAAGTTATGAGGGCGGAGGAACCGCTTCCAATCATGCTCGACGAAGTCTTTAGTATGTACGATGAGAGCAGATTAGAGCAGGCGCTCCGCATTTTAAACGAAACGGGACACCAGATTTTGCTGTTCACCTGCCAGCGGAGGGAGGAGGATCAGCTCATGCGTCTGGGAATTCCCTATCATAAAATACAATTGTAGTCAGAAAGAAAGGATCTATTTTTCATGGCAAAAAAAAAGAAAAAGAGGAAAAAGAAGTATCGTTTCTTTTGGTTTTTTGTGAAGGTGCAGATTTTTCTGATGATCTGCGTGTTAGGAGCGGTCGGTTTTTACTACGGAGGAGGATATGCAAAAAGGGTACAGGCGCTCCACAAGGAGGCGCTGTCTCTTGTGCATCACTCTACGGAGGCGACATTTCACGCGGCGGAGACGAGTGTGATTTATGATGCGGACGGAAATGTTATCACCAAGCTGAAGGGGGCGAAGGATTCCGACTATTTGGTATCCGAGGACATTCCGGCGGATGTCAAGGCGGCGATTATCAGTATTGAGGACAAGAAGTTTTATCGGCACGGCGGTGTGGATTACAAAGCGATTGCCCGCGCCGTGGTTGCGATGATCAAAAACGGCGAGGTCACACAGGGCGGAAGTACGATTACGATGCAGCTTGCACGCAACATTTACCTGTCGACAGAGCAGACGTGGCAGAGGAAAGTCGAAGAGATTTTTATTGCGCTCGAGATGGAGCGAATTTACAGCAAGGATAAAATTCTCGAGTATTATCTCAACAACATCTACTTCGGAAACGGTTATTATGGGATTCAGGCGGCAAGCCACGGCTATTTTAATAAAGACGTGCAGGAGCTCTCACTGTCGCAGATTGCATATCTGTGCGCAGTGCCGAACAACCCGAGTCTCTATGACCCGCTGACGATGTCGGACAATACCATCGGCAGAAGAAACCGCATTTTAAAAAATATGTTGGACGACGGTAAGATTTCCGAGGCGCGGTACAGCGCGGCAGTCGCGGAGGAGATTGTGCTGGAACGTCCGGCGCAGTATGCGAAAAACGATTATGTGGAGACCTACACTTACTATTGTGCGACCAGAGCGCTGATGGCGCTGGAGGGTTTTGAATTTCAATACGAGTTTGCCTCCGAGGAGGAGGAAGACCTCTACGATACGGCGTATGGTGAACTTTACAGCGAGTGCCAGAAAAAACTGTACACGGAGGGATATCAAATCTACACGACCTTAGATTTGAATATGCAAGAACAACTACAAGCTTCGATAGATGATACGTTGAGTGAATTCACGGAGCAGAGCGAGGAGGGTGTCTATACACTTCAGGCGTCTGCGACCTGCATCGACAATGAGACGGGGTTCGTCAAAGCGATTGTCGGGGGAAGGAGTCAGGATTTTGCGGGCTATACCTTAAACCGCGCCTACCAGAGTTTCCGTCAGCCCGGAAGTACAATCAAACCGTTGATTGTATACACGCCCGCCTTCGAGCGGAACTATACACCGGACAGCATTGTGGTCGACCAGCCGATTGAGGACGGGCCGGAGAACGCCGGCGGGTTTTACCGCGGCGAAATCACAATCCGCACGGCGCTTGAGCACTCGGTCAACACAATCGCCTGGCAGCTCTACGATGAGATTACACCTCCCGTGGGGCTTTCATATCTCCATGCCATGAATTTTTCTAAGATAGAAAAGAGCGATGAGATACCGGCGAGCTGTCTCGGCGGACTGACGAAGGGGGTATCGTCCCTCGAGATGGCGTCCGCCTATGCGGCGATTGAGAATGACGGCCTCTACCGGGAGCCGACCTGTATCGAAAAGATTACGGATGCGGAGGGAAATGAGGTTTATGTCGCACCGCAGACGGAGGTTATCGTGTATAAACAGAATGCAGCCCGCATGACGACAGATGTTCTGAAGGGCGTATTGATAAACGGAACCGGAAAAGGTCTGGGACTCGGCGACATGCCGTGCGCCGGAAAGACAGGAACGACAAATGATTCGAAGGACGGATGGTTTGTGGGCTTCACACGCTATTATACGACGAGCGTCTGGGTCGGCTACGATATGCCAAAGACATTAGATAATCTGCAGGGAGCCACTTACCCGGGAACCATCTGGAAAAACTTTATGACCGGAATCCATGAGGGACTTCCGGTACTCGAATTTCTGCCTTATGCGCAGATGGAGGGAGAGCCGCAGGAAGAATCCGAAGCCTCTCAGGAGGAACCGGAGGCATCACCGGAGGAATCTGCGACGTCGCCGGAGGAGCCCGCAGCCTCCCCGGAAGAATCTGTGGAGCCGCCAGCGGGCGGAGAACAGGGAGAGACCCCATCGGATGAGACGGCGGGAGGAAACGGTGCGTTGGACCCGGCAGCCGGAGAGCAGGGAGAAAACCCTCCGCCGGATGCCGGTCTCAACCCGGTGGAACCGGATGTGGTGCCGGAGGGAGCCGTATCTCCGGGAGAATGAGAAGCACAGATATCCGTATCTATTTGGATACGGATATTGACATTTCAAAGGCGCGTCGGTAAAATGATACTGTGTTAAATTTTTGACAAAATAATCAATCCGCGTCGCGGGAGAAAGAGGCGAGGAATTGCAGAGATGCACAGAGGCAGGAATTTGGCAGAGCCGACGTGCGGAGACATCAAAATTGCCGGAGGCATTAAAATTGCAGGCGCAATTTGGAATAAGAGGAGGAGCAGGATGAAAAAATATGCATTTGGAGTCGATATCGGCGGGACAACAGTCAAGATGGGATTTTTTGAGACAGGTGGAAAAATGCTGGACCGCTGGGAGATTAAGACGAATACAGAGAATCACGGGGAGAGCATTTTAGAGGATGTTGCCCGTGCGATTGATAATAAATTAGCGCAGGAGGGCATCAGCAAAAACGATGTCCACGGCGTGGGAATCGGCGTGCCTGGGCCTGTGATGAGCGACGGAACCGTCAATGGCTGCGTCAACTTAGGCTGGGGAGTATTCAACGTGGCGGAGTCGTTAAACGGGCTGACAGGACTTCCGGTCAAAGCCGGAAATGACGCTAACGTGGCAGCGCTCGGCGAGATGTGGCAGGGTGGCGGAAAAGGTCATCGCAACGTTGTAGTTGTAACACTCGGGACCGGTGTCGGCGGCGGAATCATCATCGACGGCAAGATGGTTGCGGGAGCGACCGGAGCGGGCGGAGAGATCGGCCATATCATGGTGAACGAGGATGAGATTGAACTCTGCGGCTGTGGAAAATGCGGTTGCTTAGAGCAGTACACCTCAGCGACAGGAATCGTTCGCATGGCAAAGAGAAAGCTCGCCATGACCTCAGCGGTAACCGCCTTGAGAGAGCTTAAAAACATCACGGCAAAGGATATTTTTGATGCGGCAAAGGAGGGCGACGAAGTCGCACTCAGTCTGGTGGATGAACTCGGAGAAATCCTTGGAACGGCGCTTGCAAACATCGCCTGTGTCGTCAATCCGGAGATTATCGTCATCGGCGGCGGTGTCTCAAAAGCCGGAAAAATCCTGATTGAGAATGTGCAGAAGCACTTTGTGGAGCGCACTTTCCACGCCTGCCGGGATACCGAGTTTGCACTCGCATCCCTCGGCAACGACGCCGGAATGTACGGCTGTGTCCAGATGCTGCTAGAATAATTCGCCGGGACGCACCGCCGGGGACGCACCCTTTTGTTCAGTGGGGACGCACCCTTTTGTT